>DATIZR010000080.1 GCA_035516965.1 Nitrospirota bacterium | reverse complement strand
TTCTGCGAACGTCTGACTCGCTGGCCTTTAGACCTTCTCCCTGTGGGCTTTCGGACCTTTGCTTTCCGGTCTTTTATAGCCCGGAGCTGCGAGTGCTGCAGCATGCGGCTGCATGTCCTCTGCTCCGAACCATAAAACCCGGCGTCAAAGGCCCTCAACAGATATTACATACGCTCTCACCTGACGGTGAGGTCCTGCAACGCCTTTTCTTGCATCTCGGTACATTACTGCGTGATTGCCCGGAAGTATCATAAATGCAAATCCGGGTGTGCGGAAAATAAGATGGCGTTGCTTTTCGAATCAGCAGAGTTATTATTCCCGTTGCTCCTTTGGTATGAATGGGAAATTTCCCCTTGCTTCTAAAGCTCCGCAGTACGGACCTTTCAAAGCCAGTGTTCGATGCATCCCATTCATCCCATTCGGTCAGGGCATTCAGCTCTTCAGTTCTTACGGCTGCCTGTGCAGAGGACCGGAGCTTATCCGCTCAACTTGCGGGCAGCAGGCCGGTTTCGACATTCCGTAATTCCCTGTGCGTGAGTCCCTGCCGACGGGATAACCTGCATACACCTTCTGGTGTTGATTCGGCAACGCCATAGGTATCGACAATTTCAAAGACCTTGATTCCACTTTCTGATTGAAGTATAGCACATCCTGCGATATGTCAAGTTCTTTCTATCGAAATTTGTCTTGACCGGGCGACCAATTGTATTTAGAATTTCGCCACTTCTTATGATACAGATCTTTCCTCAAAAAAAAATCTTCCTTGAATCGGCGCAACGGGGATCAATCCATCCTTTATACGCCGAGATCGGGCATAAGGATATTACGCCTCTCGATGCCCTTTCGATCTTGAGGTCCGCAGGCAACCCCGTTCTCCTGGAGAGCGCCCGCATGGACGAAAAGATCGGACGCTATTCTTTCGTAACGGCAGAGCCCTACCTGATCTTCCGGTCCCGCGGCGAGAGCGTGGAGCTGAGCCTCCCCGATACACCGAAGGGCAAGTACGGAAGGCGCGCCTCGCTGATCCGAAGACCGCTCTCCAAGCTCCGAGAACTGATCGCCAACTACCGGACGGAGCGGATCCCCGGGCTGCCGCCTTTCACCGGAGGAGCCGTGGGGTTCTTCTCCTATGATTTTGTCCGCCAGTTCGAGCAGGTGCCGCGGGCTGCCGTGGACGACCTGGGCATCCCCGAGGCATGCTTTCTCTTCGTCGATGCGGTGATCGCCTTTGACCATGTCCTGCGGAAGTCCTGGGTGATCGTGAACCCCGGAGCCCGCGGGCAGGAGATGGGGTTCCGACGGCCCGAACCGGGAGAGTGGGGGCGCCTCTACGATGAGGCGGCTGATCGGCTCCTTGTCCTGGAATCCCGGCTTGGGAAAAGGCCACACGCTGGCGATGCCGGATCACGAACCGGGAACGACCGGATCCTTGAGCTCACGCCGAACATGACGAAGGCCGAATTCGAATCCATGGTCAGGCGTTGCAAGGAGTACATCGCTGCAGGCGACATTTATCAGGCCAATTTGTCGCAGCGCCTTTCCGCTCCCGCCGGCGACATCGATCCACTCCGCTTGTACGCGGCGCTGCGCAGCGTCAATCCGTCCCCCTTTGCGGCCTATTGCGATTTCGGCGATCTCCAGCTTGTCAGTTCATCGCCGGAACGGCTCATTCGCCTGCACAATGGGACCGCGGATACACGTCCCATCGCGGGGACCCGGAGGCGCGGGTCGAACAGCGTCGAGAACCGGGATCTGACCGAGGAGCTGCTGTCGAACGAGAAGGAGCGGGCCGAGCACATCATGCTCCTCGACCTGGAGCGGAACGACCTTGGCAGGGTATGCACCTATGGAACGGTTCGGGTGGACGAACTCATGATCGTCGAAGATTATTCCCACGTGATCCATATCGTCTCGAACGTCCGGGGAGAGCTTGCCCCGGATCGGGACGCTTTTGATCTGGTCAGGGCAGTGTTCCCGGGCGGGACGATCACCGGTGTGCCCAAGGTGCGGTGCATGGAGATCATCGACGAGCTCGAGCCGGTCGCGCGCGGGCCCTACACCGGATCGATCGGGTACATCGCGAATACCGGAGACATGGACCTGAACATCATCATCAGGACCTTTGTGATCAGGAACGGCATGGTCCATGTGCAGGTCGGCGCCGGGATCGTCGCCGATTCCGACCCCGAACGGGAATATTTCGAGACGCTCCAGAAGGCCGAGGCGCTCCGGAAAGCGCTTGCAATGCTCTGACGCGGCCGGTTTTCGCAGTTGCAACTTTCTCCTACTTGCGCTATAGTATGGAATCGTTTGAGGAAAGGACCGCGTATGTTCCTTGTCGAGCTCGTGATGCAGGGTGTGCGGGGGATCCGCGAACTCGCCCGTCTCCGGTTCCAGAGCGGCTTCAATTTCGTAGCCGCTCGCAATGAATCGGGCAAGACCTCGTCCGCCGATGCCGTGCTCCGCCTGCTCTTTCCGGGCAATCACCCGGATCTCATCGACGGCCTTGTGTCCCGGTACACGCCCGACGCGTCACGGGCCGCGCTGGTGGTCTACGCCGACGACGGCGCATATTACCGCGTGATAGAGGATTTTTCCAAGCGCGCGGTGAACCTTTCCAAATACAACACGGCCACCAAGGACTTCGCACTGGTCTACAAGGACTGGGACAGCACGACCCGGTTCATGGCTGGACTGACCGGCGGCATCTCTGAGGATGAATACAGCCGTCTGTTCGTGCTGCGGCGCGACCAATACGCGGGGAGCATGCAGGCTTCCGCCCTCCCTGCCGCCATGCGCCGCTCGTCCTCCCATCCGGCTGCAGCGCGGGATTCGGGGGCCGCTGCGAAGGAAGCGCGGCTCGCCGAACTGCGGGAAACACTCCGCAGGTCGGAAGAAGCGTCAGACGCCGACTACCGGTTTCAGTCTGCAAAGCTGAAGATCGAGGAAACCAAGAAGAGGCTTGACAAGCTGGACGAGATCGACCGGCGCGCCGCCGACATCGATGCGAATCTTGATGCACTCAAGGGGTGTGAGGGACTGCCCGGGGACTTCATGGAACTCCTTGACGCACACGAACAGCGTCAGGGGCAGAAGATGGCCAAGTCCGACGAATTGAGCCAGGACATCGAGGATCTGAAGCTGCAGCTCGCATCAATGCCGCAGATGAGCCTGGTGAAGGACAAGCTTTTCCTCCTGGGCGCCGTGCTTGCCATCCTGTCGGTGGTTGCCGGACTGTTCATCCTTACCGCTGAGCAGAAGCACTATTTCCCGCTCGGCGTGCTTGTTGCGCTGGCGCTAATCGCCGTCGCCTGGTACAAGGGCTCCCGGCAGACCGCCGAGCGGAAAACGCTGGTGAAGGAGGTCGAGGCGTTACAGGCCGAGCTCCGTGATCTTGAAAAGAGCTTTGAGCAGGGGGGAGCGCAGATCGGGGCCTGCATGAAGGCTACGGGATCGTCGACCGCGGCCGAGCTGAAGGAAAAGGCAGACAATTACCGCTATTTTCACACGCTTCGCGAGGAAATCGACGCTGAACGGCGGCAGATGTTCGGCGAAGAGGAGCGAGAGAAACTCGAAGCGGAATACGCGCGGCAGCAGCAGGAGGCGGGCGATCTTGAACAGGCGGCGGTCGCTCTGGCCCAGTACGCCATTGATGCTTACAGCCTGCGCCAGGACATCGAGCGCTTGGAAGCGGAATTGTCCGGAGGCGGGGGAGGTCAGGCGGCCGGCATGGAGCTTCCCGGGGACTTCGGTTTTGCCGCGCCGGCGCAGGCCGTGCAGGGAAACGGTTTCCTCGCGGAGTTGGAGGCCGCGTGCCGGATCGGAGGGCTCGAGATGGAGACCCTGATTCCCGCCGTTGCGGCAGCCGCCCAGCGGAACCTGTCCTCGATAACGGCGGGCAGATATATTCGGATCGACCTGGGACAGGAGGGGGGTCCCGTCATCCACGCCAAGGACGATTCGCTGATCACCGTTTCGGAACTGAGCCATGGAACGAGAGACCTTGTGTACTTCTGTTTCAGAACCGGGCTCGTTGAAGCGCTAGCCGGAAAGCGGCGGCTGCCACTGATCCTTGATGATCCGCTTTCGTGCCTCGACCCGGAGCGCCAACAGGCGGCATGCCAGATCCTGCGCAGCCTCGGCGCAAGGACCCAGGTGATTCTCCTTACCTCGAACCCCGCCCTCAAGGCCGCAGGTGACGCGACCGCGGAACTCAAATAAATGAAGGGCATATTCATCACCTTCGAGGGGATCGAGGGCTCCGGAAAGTCCACCCAGATCGTCCTGCTCGCAAACTATCTTACCGCGCACAAAAGGTCCGTGACGCTCACCCGGGAGCCGGGCGGAACGGCAATCGGCGATCAGGTGAGAAGGATCCTGCTTGATCCGTCCAATACCATGCTTGTGCCGCGGGCGGAGCTGCTGCTCTATGCGGCGGCGCGTGCGCAACATCTGGAGGAACTGATCAGGCCGGAACTGGAGGCTGGGAAGACGGTCCTGTGCGACCGGTTCTCCGATGCGACGCTCGCCTATCAGGGGTACGGCCGGGGACTGGACCCGGAATTGATCCAGGGGCTCGACCGCATCGTGTCGGAAGGCGTAACGCCTGATCTCACGATCCTGCTCGACATCGACCCGGTCGCTGGACTCTCACGGGCTCGGGGGCGTAACAGCAGCCGCGGGCTCGAGTCGGAGGCGCGGTTCGAAAATGAGGCCATCGCGTTTCATGAGCGCGTCCGGCAGGGGTACCTCACCCGGGCAAAACAGGAGCCTGGCCGTTTTCGCCTGATCGACGCATCACAGACGCCTGATGAGATCCAGAACAAGGTGCGGAAGATCGCGGACGATGCGTTGCGCCTTCGAAGCGTGTAGCTTCCACGCCGTGGTGTCTGGAAATTGAAGAGAGCAAAGTGCGAAATATCGTAGTTCAACGTAAAAGTTGCGATTTCCCCTTTGCATGAACCCATTATGATGTTTGCGACGATCATCGGCCATGAGCGGCCGATAAACATCCTCACGCGGGCCCTGGCGAACAATACGCTTGCCCACGCCTATATCTTTTCCGGTCAGGCGGGCATCGGCAAGAAGCTGGCGGCCTTCGCACTGGCGGCGGCTGTGAACTGCCGGAAGGCGGGTCCCCGAACCGGTTGCGGGGAGTGCCCTTCGTGCCGCAAGATCGCGTCCGGCGGACATCCTGACGTTCACCTGGTGGAGTCGGGAGGCGAGGAGATCAAGATCGACCGCATCCGCGAACTGCAGTCGGACCTTGCGCTCAAGCCTTTCGAAGGCGAGAAAAAAATACTGATCATCGACGGCGCCGAGGAGATGAACGCCGCGTCGGCCAACGCCTTCCTCAAGACGCTCGAGGAGCCGCCGGGAGATGCGCTGATCATCCTCGTCACGTCGATGCCGCAGGGCCTGCTCCCGACGATCCGCTCGCGGTGCCAGGAGATCCGTTTCCTGCCTCTTTCCCGGCAGACGCTGGCCCATGCCCTGATCGAACGGCGCGGGCTCTCCGAAGAGGATGCCTGGCTCCTCGCGGCGCTTGCACAGGGCAGCATGGGGCGCGGGCTGGAGATGGACCTGGAGCAGGAGAAGGCAGCCCGGGAGGAAGCGGCCCTGTTGTGGACCGGCCTGGCTCAGACGAGTCCTGTCGAGCTGTTGTCCCGGGCCGAAACGCTTGCCAAGGACCGGGAGGGGCTCGAACGGATGATCGACATGGGGATCGAGCAGCTCCGGGACGCCCTGGTGCTGCGCGAAACGGGCGACGAAAGGCTTCTCGTGAATGTCCGGGGAAAGATACTTTACGAACAAAGGGCGGAACAGTTCCCGCTGCAGCGGATGTTCCTGGACATGGACCTCTTGACGGGAAGCCGCGTCCTGCTCGATCGCCGGGTGAGCGCGCAGCTCGTCGTTGAGAACCTCTTCATGAAGCTGGGCCGGTGATGACCGTCGTCGCGAACAGCGGTAGCGAGTACTCGGGAAAAAAAGGCTGACCTCTGATCAATGACCGAAAAGACTGAAGATAAGACGATACGAATTGCCGGGGTCCGTTTCCGGGAGAACTGGAAAGTGTACGACTTCGACGCGACCGACGTTGCCGTAGCCGTGGGTGACCGGGTCATTGTCGACTCCGAGCGGGGACCGGGGATTGCCTCGGTCGTGCGCATCAGGAGAACGGAGGCCCCCGCTTCCCCTGAGCCGGCCGCCTCAGCGCCGGCCTCCGTGTTCAAGATGGAGATTCCCGAGGGGATCGAGATCGAGATTGATGGGGAAGAGGACGCCGCCATTGCATCTTCCAAGGCGCCGGACGGCAAGGCAACGCGTAAGGTGCTTCGCAAGGCAACGGAAGCCGACATAGCCCGGGAGCAGAAGAACCGCGAGCGGGAGGCCGAGGCCTTCACCATGGCCCAGGACATGATCGCGGAACGGGAGCTCCCGATGAAGCTGATCCGCGTCGAGTATTCCTTCGACGCCTCCCGGGCCACCTTCTATTTCGTCTCGGAAAACCGGGTCGATTTCCGCGAACTGGTGAAAGACCTGGCCTACAAGCTCAAGAGCAGGATCGAGATGCGCCAGATCGGCGTCCGCGATGTGGCGCGCATGATAGGCGGGTTCGGCCCCTGCGGGCGGGAGCTTTGCTGCTCCTCGTTTCTGAAAAACTTCGAGCCCGTCTCCATCAGGATGGCCAAGAAGCAGGAGATGGTGCTGAACCCGGCCAAGATCTCGGGGGTCTGCGGCAGGCTGCTGTGCTGTCTTTCCTACGAATACGAGATGTACGAAGCGATCAAGAAGGACGCGGCGGACCTGCGCCAGTCGGCCCTGAAGGACAAAAAGGAGGAAGAGGACCGCCGCCTTGCCGAGGAGCGAACGGAGGCTGCGGCCCAGCGGACCGCCGAGGAGAAGAAACGGCAGGAAGAGCGCCGGCCTCAGGAGCAGCGGAGAGAAGCGCAGCGGGAAGGGGGCCAGAAGGCCGGGGGCCGGCCCGAGAAGAAGAAGTACCAGGAAAAGGAAAAGAAAGCCCAGGCAGGCCAGGGCGATCAGGCGCGACAGCGGCAACAGCAGCCGAAACAGGAACGGCAGCAGAAACAGCAGCAGAAACAGCAGAGACAGCAACAGCAGCCGCAGCCACAACAGCAGCAGGACCAGAAGACTGAACAGCTCCAACAGGAAGGCGAGAAGTCAGGCAAGAGAAAAAGGCGCAGGTTCTGGCGCAAAAAGAATAAGAAACAGGGGCCGGGAGACAACAGGCCGCCTCAGGGGCCAGTCGGTTCCTGAGAGCGAATGACAATTGCATAGTGAACAGTGAAGGTTGAACAGCGAAGGCCGACGTAAACCATGAACCACGAAGCGAGCCATCTTCGTGGTGATGTGTTTTCAAGATACGATCACATGTCGAAAAAATTCTACATCACGACGCCCATCTACTACGTCAATGACGTGCCGCACATCGGCCACGCCTACACGACGATCGCCGCCGACACCCTCGCGCGGTATCACCGTCTGCTCGGGGAGCCGGTCTTCTTCCTGACGGGGACCGATGAGCACGGCCAGAAGGTGGAGAAAGCGGCTATAGAACGGGGGCTGACGCCGAAGGCCCATACGGACAGCATGACGGTGAACTTCCGGCGCCTCTGGCAGAAGCTGGAGATCACGAACGACGCCTTCATCCGCACAACCGACCCGGAGCACATCGCGGTTGTGCAGGAGCTGCTGCAGAAGCTCTATGACAAGGGCGAGATCGAGCGGAGGACCTACGAGGGCTGGTACTGCACGCCCGACGAGCGGTTCTGGACCGAAAAGGAGATCGTGGAAGGCAGGTGTCCCGATTGCGGCAGGCCCGTGGAGCGGATCTCGGAGGACAACTATTTCTTCCTCATGAGCAGGTATCAGGGACGTCTGATCGCCCATATCGAGTCCAACCCGAGCTATATCCGGCCCGAGAGCAGGCGGAACGAGGTGCTCGGGTTTCTGAAGTCGCAGACGCTCGGAGACCTGTGCATCTCCCGCCCCAAGGCGAGGCTGTCCTGGGGCATCGAGCTGCCCTTTGACCGCGATTTCGTGACCTATGTCTGGTTCGACGCGCTGGTGAACTACTTTTCGGCCACGCGCTACCTGAGCCCGCCTGCTGAAGGCTCCGCCGATCCTGCGAAGCGAGAGGCCTTCTGGTGGCCCGCGGAGCACCATCTCGTCGGCAAGGACATCCTGACCACGCACAGCGTCTACTGGTCCACGATGCTCATGGCGCTCGGGCTGCGGCTTCCGGGCAGCATTTTCGCCCACGGGTGGTGGACCCAGGACGGCAAAAAGATGTCGAAGTCGCTCGGAAATGTCATCGACCCGAACCGGGTCGTGGATGCCTACGGCGCCGACGCCTTCCGGTACTTCGTGCTGCGCGAGGTGCCCTTCGGGCTGGACGGTGACTTCTCGATGGCGACCTTTGTCACGCGCTTCAACACGGAGCTCGCGAACGACCTGGGGAACCTGCTTTCCCGCGTTCTGACCATGATCGGCAAATACTTCGACGGGAGGATCCCGAACGCGGGAACCGGTCAGCCTCTTGACGGGGAGCTGCGCGACAGCGCCGCCGCGATCCCGGCAAGGATCGCCGAAGACCTTGGCGCGCTCGCCTTCATGAAGTACCTGCAGGACGCCTGGGCGCTCGTCAGCCGCGCGAACCGCTACGTGGAGGAAAACGCGCCCTGGACCCTGGCAAAGAACAGGGATCTGGACCGTCTGGGGACCGTTCTCTACAATCTTTCCGAGTCGCTCCGGCTGATCGCCCTCTACCTCTATCCGGTCATGCCGTCGACGTCCCAGAAGGTGTGGGACGCACTCGGACTCGATGGGCGGCTGGCCGCTTGCCGCATGGCCGATGAATGCCAATGGGGGAAACTGGCGGCCGGCATACCGGTCCGGCCCGGCGCGCAGCTTTTCCCGCGGATCGAAACGGAAAAACAGAATGACCGCAGATCAGCACGAATTGACGATGACAGGAAGCAAGAAGGGAAGAAAAGAATGGACACAGGATCAGCAGCGCCGCAGCCGACGCCGCCAAGACCGGATTTGATCGGGATCGAGGACTTCATGAAAGCCGACCTGCGCGTCGGCAGGATCGTCTCGGCCGAGAGGGTCGAAAAGTCGGAGAAGCTCGTGAGGCTCAGGGTCGATATCGGCACGGAAACACGCCAGGTCGTTGCCGGCATCGGCAAGAGCTATGCTCCGGAAGAGTTGCTGGGAAAGTCCGTCGTGATCGTCGCGAACTTGAAACCCGCCAAGCTCATGGGCATCGAGTCCCAGGGCATGCTGCTGGCCGCGAGCAGCGGCGACCTGCTCGCCGTGGCCACCTTCGACCGGGAAACAAAGCCGGGGTCACGAGTAAAATAAAAATCCGTGAGGCGTCAGGCGCAAGGGGCAAGGGAAACACCCGGCACCATCTCACTCCACACGCCTTACTTCTGACGAAGGTTCAAGCCATGCTCATCGACACCCACGCGCACCTCGAAATGCGCGAGTTCAACGACGATCGTGAGGACGTGATCAAACGCGCGCGTGAAACGGGCGTGGAATACATCGTCACCGTCGGCACGACCGTGGAGTCCAGCCGGGACGCGGTCCTGCTCGCGGACAAGTACGACTTCATCTACGCGGCCATCGGCATCCATCCCCACGAAGTCAAGGACATCCTGCACCCCGCCTACGAGATCATCCGGCACTTCGCCCAGCACAAGAAGGTCGTCGCCTACGGAGAGATCGGGCTCGACTACCACTACGAACACTCGCCGCGCTCCGACCAGAAGCGGAAATTCCGGGACATGCTGCGTGAGGCGCGCGAACTCGACCTGCCCGTGATCATCCATGACCGCGAGGCCCACGAGGACGCGCTTCAGATCCTTTCCGAGGAATGGTCGCCGGACCTCGGCGGCGTCATGCACTGCTTCTCGGGAGACGCCGCCATGGCGAAGAGGGTGATCGAGATGGGGTTTGCGATCTCCATCGCCGGGCCGGTCACGTTCCCGAAGGCCGAAGCGCTGCGGGAGGTCGTGCGGCAGGTCCCGATCGAGCACCTGCTGATCGAGACGGACTCGCCGTACCTGGCGCCCCAGCCCGTGCGCGGCAGGCGGAACGAGCCGGCCTTTGTCCGCCATACCGCCGAGGAGATCGCACGGATCAAGGGCCTCACCTTCGACGATGTCGCCCGGATCACGAGCTTCAACGCAATGCAGCTCTTCGGCATCGGAGCGATGCCCGAGCGCGGCAGGATCACGTACCCCATCCGGAACTCGCTCTATCTCAATATCACGAACCGCTGCACCGCGGCCTGCACGTTCTGTGTGCGCTATCATACCGATTTCGTGAAGGGGCACAATCTCCGGCTGCGCGACGAACCGGCCGTGGAAGACCTGGTCAGGGAGATCGGCGATCCTGTGCGCTACGCCGAGATCGTGTTCTGCGGATACGGGGAGCCGCTTCTCCGGCTCGACGTCGTGAAGGCCGTGGCTGCCGAGGTAAAACGGCGCGGCGGACGCGTGCGGATCGATACGAACGGCCACGCCAACCTCATTCACAGGAGAAACGTCCTTCCGGAGCTGGCCGGCCTTGTCGACGCCGTGAGCATCAGCCTGAACGCCCAGAACGCCGAGCTGTACAGCAGGATAAGCCAGCCTCAGTTCGGCATCGAAACCTATGAAGCAGTCAAGGACTTCATCCGCGAAGCCCGGAAGTACATCCCCGATGTGACGGCCACGGTCGTGTCGGCTCCCGGGGTGGACGTCGAGGCCTGCAGGGCGATCGCGGAGGGGCTGGGTGCGAAGTTCCGTGTCCGTGAATACAACGTCGTGGGTTGACCGGGCTCGTTCTTCCCTTGGTGCTATCGTCGTTCAAGCGCCCGTGCCAGTTCGAAGGACGCATCGCTTTAGCGGCCGAAAAAGCGTGGAATGGCGTTCAGGGGTCCTCGAAGGGGTTTTAATGCATTGACTTCGCTCATCGTTTCGGTTAATATTTTTGTGCTCATACCCGCCCCACAATCCCATCAGGAGGCAGTTCCATGGGCAAAATTAGCCGCGCGCTGATCAGTGTTTCCCACAAAGAAGGCATCATCGAGTTCGCCAACGGCATAGCGAAACTCCGCATCGAGATCCTGTCAACGGGCGGCACGGCCAAACTGCTCCGCGACGCGGGCGTCCCGGTCAAGGATGTCTCGGAGTTCACCGGCTTCCCGGAGATGCTCGACGGGAGGGTCAAGACCCTGCACCCCAAGGTGCACGGCGGGATCCTGGGCAGGCGGAACAACCCCGAGCACGCGAGGCAGATGCAGCAGCACGGCATCCAGCCCATCGACCTGGTGGTCGTGAACCTCTACCCCTTCGAGCAGACGGTTGCGAAAGCGGGGTGCACGCTCGAGGATGCGATCGAGAACATCGACATCGGCGGACCGACCATGCTGCGCTCCGCTGCCAAGAATTATACGGACGTCGCCGTCGTGTGTTCCCCGCGAGACTACGGCAGGGTGCTGGCGGAGATCGAGAAGACCGGCGAGGTATCCGCAAGGACGCGCTTCGAGCTCTGCCGTACGGTCTTCCTTCACACGGCCAGATACGACAGCGCGATCTCCGCGTGGCTCGACAGCCAGGTCCCGACCGAAGAGAAAACTCGATTCCCGAACATCCTGACACTGCAGTTCGAGAAGGTGCAGAACCTCCGCTATGGCGAGAACCCGCATCAGGAAGGCGCCTTTTACCGAGAGTTCGGCAGGAAGGAGCCTTCCGTGTCGAGCGCGCGGCAGCTGCACGGCAAGGAGATGTCCTTCAACAACTTTCTCGATGCCAACAGTGCGCTGGAGCTCGTGAAGGAGTTTGACGGAACGGCGGCGGTGATCGTGAAGCACAACAACCCCTGCGGCGCGGCAACGGGGGCCGCGCCCGCCGAGGCCTACCGCAGGGCGCGCGACTGCGACCCGGTCTCGGCCTTCGGCGGCGTGATCGCCTTCAACCACATGGTGGACTTCGAGACCGCGAAGGAGCTGACGTCCACGTTTGTCGAGGTCGTGGTAGCGCCCGAGTTCGCCCCGGATGCGCTCGAGGAGCTCAGGAAGAAAAAGGACGTGCGTCTTCTTGACATAGGGCCGTCCGTGAAAGGCCAGGCCGAGGGCATGGACTTGAAGAAGGTCGTTGGCGGCCTCATCTACCAGGACCGTGACCTGGGCGGGATCGACGACGTCCGGAAGCTTACCGTCGCCACGAAGCGGAAACCCACGGACGATGAATATCAGGCGCTCGCCTTTGCCTGGAAGGTCTGCAAGCACGTGAAGTCGAACGCGATCGTGTTCACGACGAGGGACAGGACCGTCGGGATCGGCGCGGGCCAGATGAGCCGCCTCGATTCGGTCCGCCTTGCCGTGCTGAAGGCGCAGTCCCCGCTCACGGGGACAGTGCTGGCTTCGGACGCATTCTTTCCGTTCCGTGACGGGCTTGACGAGGCCGCGAAAGCGGGGATCACGGCGGTGATCCAGCCCGGCGGCTCCCTCAAGGACGAGGACGTGATCAGGGCCGCCGAAGAACACGGACTGGCCATGGTGATGACCGGCATGAGGCACTTCCGGCATTGATCGATGACGAACAGCCCCGGTCTTTCGGCCGCAGCCGGGCAAGGAGGACGGCGGCTGGCAAGACCTGCGATATCGTGATGAAGAAAACCCTCTCAGTTGCCGCGGCAGCCGTTGTCGTGCTGCTCACCGCGTGCTCCAGGACTGACGAACGCCACGAACCGAACATCCCGGCCGGCGTGGAGCATGGCGCGAAATCCGAAACACCCTACTACTACGGACTGATCGAAGAATACCGGGGGGTCCTGTCCGGTGATCCCGATAATCTTCCCGCTATCGTCGGCCTCGGCAATGCCTACGCAGACAGCGGTGCATGGCAGGAGGCCATCGGGCAGTATGAACATGCTCTGAAGCTGGACCCGCGGAACGCCGACGTGCATACGGACCTGGGAGTAGCCTACCGGAGCCTCGGCATGCCCGATCGCGCGCTTGCGGAGTACCGGAAGGCGCTCGAGTACGAGCCCGGGCATCTCAACGCCCGCTTTTACATGGGCATCGTCTACGCCTACGATTTCAAGAATTATCCGGTGGCCATCCACGTCTGGGAAGAACTGCTGCGGCTCGCGCCGAACCATCCCCAGGCCGACTATATGCGCGCCAACATCATGACATTCAGGAAAACCCTGAAGAAGGGACATCCCTGATGCGCGGACTGTTGATCCTTATCACCTTAATCCTGGTCTATTACGCCCTCAAGGCGGTCTTCCGTTCGGCATTCATCGCCTATCACGAGGAGAACAGCCGGACGGGGCAGCGGCAGCAGGGTGAAGACATGGTCATGGACCCGGAATGCAGGACCTATGTGATCAAGGACCGGGCGGTCACCCGGCGTATCGGAAAGTCCATCCACTTCTTTTGCAGCGAGGAATGCGCCCAGCGGTATGAAGAGGCGCACCGCGGATAATCGACGGAACCAGGCAATGGCAAGGCTCGGCAGAAAAATCCTCTTTTCCCTCAGGCTTCTCCTTTCGCTCCTGCTGCTCAGCTGTCTTTCCCCGGCTCCTGACGCGCCGGCGGCGCGGCCGTCCAATTTTGCCTCCCTCGTTTCCTCGCTCTCGGGGGCGCTCCGGATCGTCATCTGGAAGTCGCAATATACCCTGACGCTGTACAAGGGGGACCGGCCAATCAAGACCTATCGCGCGGTCTTCGGCAAGGGCTTCCAGGACGGGGACAAGCGTCAGGCCGGCGACAAACGCACGCCGGAGGGAGATTTTTTCGTCTGCACCATGAACCCCAGCAAGCGGTTCTACAAGTTTATCGGCCTCAGTTATCCGGGGCTGTCACACGCCGAGCATGGCCTGCAGGAGGGGCTCATCACTGCGCTGCAATACCGCCTGATCAAGAAGGCGCAGGAGGAACGGCAGCCGCCTCCCTGGGATACCAGGCTCGGCGGCGCTATCGGCATCCACGGACGCCTCCTCGACAGCGCTGTCGCCCCCCGGTTCTCGACGGGTATGAACTGGACCGACGGCTGCATCGCGATCGACAACGCCGATGTCGATGAGATCTACAGTGTCCTGTCCCTAGGCACACCCGTGACCATCCTGCCATGAGAAACAAACCACACGCACCTGGCTCTTCGCGCCAAGTCCTCGACAGGCACCGGCAGGACCTTTCACGCTGTGTCAGATGCGGATCGTGCAGCGCGGTCTGCCCCTCCTTCCTGGCGAACCGGGAGGAGTCCCGGTCGCCGCGGGGCCGGATGGCGATGATCAGTGCCGTGCTCGAGGGACGGCTGCCGGTCTCAAAAGTCTACGGGGACCGCCTGGAGACCTGCACGGGCTGCCTTGCCTGTGAGGACGCATGCCCGAGCGGGGTCCCCGTCACGACGATCATCCAGGCAGCCCGGGAGCAGGCCGTGGACGAACGAGGGCCCGGCATCGTGAAGTCGCTGCTGACCCGGATCCTGAGCAATGAGGACGCCCTGCGCGCATCCGCCTGTCTGGCGCCGCTCATGCTGCATTACCGCGTCGCGTCAGTCAGGGGAGGGCCACAGCAAACGCGTCCCCGGCGCATAGTTCAGGCATCGACCGATGCGGAGGAACGCGAACGAAAAGGCAGGGTCGTTTTTTTTTCGGGCTGCGCGATCAATTACCATCAGCCCGGCCTCGGGCAATCCGCGGTCAGTATCCTCAGCAGGATCGGCTACCAGGTAATCATTCCTGACGGGCTGCAATGCTGCGGAAGGCCCCTGCTGTCCCTGGGAGACCGGAAGGCCGCCGGGGAACTGGCGGCGAAGAACGCCGCGCTGCTGGCGGCCGTCCGGGCGGACGCGATCGTGACGGCATGCGCCTCTTGCGCCTTGACTTTTACCCGTGAATACCCTAAACTGCTCGGGCCCGCTGCAACGGTACCCCTGGTGCTGGACCTGCATGGCTTCCTTGCCGCGCAGCGGGGACGCTTCGCGGCAGGCCCCGTGAACAGGACCATCACCTGGCATGACTCGTGCCATCTGGGCAGAGGGCTGGGGCTTGCGAAGACGGCAAGGGAGCTGCTGCGCAGCATCCCGGGGATCAGGCTCGTCGAGATGAGGAACCCGGACCGCTGCTGCGGGTTCGGCGGCGTGATGCGGCTGACGCACCACGGCATCTCCGACGGCATCGCCGATGCGAAGGCCGGAGACATCATCGCGACGAGGGCGGACGCAGTGGTCACGGGGTGCCCCGGCTGCCGCATGCAGATCGCCGACGGGCTCAGGCGCGCCGGATCGGACATCGCGGTCCTTCATACGGTCCAGGTGATCGAGGAGGCGCTTGCAAGTTCGGAGTGACGAGTGAGGAGCGGAGGCGGGCTCAGGCCTGCGTGATTTCAGGGGAGCACCGGAACGGAAAGGGAAAAGCATGAAATTTTTTATCGATACTGCGAACGTGAAAGAGATCCGCGAGGCCGCCAGCCTCGGCGTGGTCGATGGAGTGACCACGAACCCGTCGCTCATCGCGAAGGAGGGCAGGGACTTCAAGCAGGTGATCGCCGAGATCTGCTCGATCGTTGACGGTCCGATCAGCGCCGAGGCCGTCAGTCTCGAGGCTGACAAGATGGTGGCCGAAGGCGTGGAACTGGCGGCGATCCACAAGAACATCATCGTGAAGCTGCCGATGACGAAAGAAGGGCTCAAGGCGACCAGGCTGCTGGCGCAAAAAGGCATCAGGGTGAACATGACCCTGGTGTTCTCTCCCTCCCAGGCCCTGCTCGCGGCAAAGGTGGGGGCCGCCTACGTCAGCCCCTTTGTCGGCAGGCTCGACGACATCAGCCACTACGGCATGGACCTTGTCCGGCAGATCCTCGCTATCTACGAGAATTTCGGCTATGGCACCGAGGTGATCGTGGCCAGCATAAGGAACCCGCTCCATGTGGTGGACGCGGCCGTGGCAGGCGCCCATATCGCCACGATCCCCTTCAGCGTGATCGATCAGCTCGTGAAGCATCCGCTCACGGACATCGGGATCGGGAAGTTCCTGTCGGACTGGAAGAAGCTGGAAAAGAAGAGCTGACAGGGGACACGGAGACGCAGGAAAGAACTACACAGGTTTTTGACCTGTCACCCTGTCTCCCAGTCGAGGTTTAAAAATGCCGATCTATGAATATCACTGCAGCGCATGCGGCGCTGATTTCGAGAAGCTGGTCTTCGGGTCGAACCCCGAGGTCGTCTGCGAAAAATGCGGCTCCCCCGAGGCAGAGAAGCTCATGTCACGCTTCGGGATGGGGAAATCCTCGAGCGCATCGTCGTCAAGCTCTTCGGGCGGCACGGGATGCGGGGGATGCTCGTCCTCGTCCTGTGCGGGGTGCCATTGACGGTTTGAGCACGGCATCCCCGACGAGACCGTTCTCGCACTCCTTCCGCTGATTGCCGTTCCGGGATGCCAGGGTGACCTGATCAGGAAAGTTCGTTCACTGCATCGATCAGGCTCTTGAGCCGGCCGAAGTCCCGCCGGTCGAAATCGACAACCAGCCTCGGCAGTTCGATGAAATCATTGTCCTCGACCTCCGCCGGAAGCGCAACCGACGGAGCGATATCACCCCCCGGCAGCAGAATATCCCGGAACCGCTCCCTGAGCCCCTGGACCGTAGAAACGTCGAGCGCCGACGCGAGCCGGATGACCAGCTTTCCATCCACATACCGCAGGCTGTGATACCGCCGGTAAAAACCCATGATCTTCCCGATCGCTTCGTCCACAGAGCAGACCTGTTCGAACAGCGAAAAATCCGTGGGACTCACATATCCCCGCGAAAGCAGCTCCTCATTCATGAACTTGAACAGCTGAGACCAGTAGGTGCCGCCGGGATCGTCCACGAGCACCAGCGGCAGGGGATTGCGCTTGCCCGTCTGCACGAGCGTGAGCGTTTCCATGGCCTCGTCGAGCGTACCGAAGCCGCCGGGGAACAGGGCGACCGCATCGGCCTCCTTAAGGAACGCGACCTTCCGGTTGAAAAAATACTTGTAGGTGATGAGGCGGGGGTTGCCCTCGATGACGGGGTTGGGCCTCTGTTCGAAGGGCAGCCGGATGTTCACGCCGAAGGAGTACTCCGGGCCGGCGCCTTCATGGGCCGCCTGCATGATGCCCGCGCCTCCGCCGGTGATCACCATGTAGCCGGCTTCCGCCAGTTTTTGCCCGAAGAGCCTGGCCATCTCGTACGTCGGCTCCCCGGGGGCAACGCGAGCCGACCCGAAGACGGTGACCTTGCGCGTGGCCTGGTAGGGGGCGAAGACCTTTGCGGTGAACCGCATCTCCTTCAGCGTGCTGTTCATGAGCTTCAGGCCCGCCGTATCCCCTTCTGCCTCCTGGCCCGCCTTAAGCGCCGCAAGGATCATCTCGCGGACATA
The DNA here is from genome assembly GCA_035516965.1 of Nitrospirota bacterium. Lineage (NCBI taxonomy): Bacteria > Pseudomonadati > Nitrospirota > Nitrospirota bacterium. Next base: position 28,633 of record DATIZR010000080.1, on the reverse strand, counting down.
CTCGGGGCTGTCGATGCCTCCCGCAGCGCTGATCAGCCTTTCGATGGCCTCGTCAACGGGCCCGTTCGTTCTGGTGAAATGCAGTGTCATCATCTGGGTAGTCCTCACGATCCTCAGTGTCATCCGGCCGTTCCGCATTGCCCTTTGTCCCGTATACTATACCATAATTCGCCAAACCCTTTGCCGCCGGGGGTGATTTGTGCAGGAGGTCTTGCTATTTTCCCCGCTTCTCCGGCATAATGTGCCATGCTTCTTGTTTTTCCCCCCACCGCGAAACCCGGCGAGCCTCCGGCAGGCATTGCGAAGCTGGCCGGCGCCGTGAGACAGAACGGCATTCCCTGCGAGCTTCTCGACGCAAACCTCGAAGGTCTCCTGTGGCTTTTGCAGCAGCCCAAGACGGCGTCCGATACCTGGGCCCGCCGCGCGATGAAACAGGTGTCAAGGAATGTTGACGCGCTCAGGGACCCGCAAACCTATCGCTCCCGCGACCGCTATGCGCGGGCGGTCAGCGATGTCAATCGCGTCCTTGCTCTTGCCGGCGCCGGCAAGGGGGTGGTGGTCGGCCTGGCCGACTATCAGGACGAGCGCCTGTCGCCAATACGGAGCAGTGACCTGCTAGTTGCTGCGGAGCATCCGGAGCGGAACATCTTTTATCCCTATTTTCGGAAGCGGCTGCCAGAGGCCATTGCGGACAGTGAATCGGCACAGCATCGTGCCGGACCCGGCCAGCAGCAGGGGGAAGGCTCCAGGCCGGTGATAGGGTTTTCCCTGAATTATCTGAGCCAGGCACTCTGCACGTTCGCGATGATCGGCTTTCTCAGGAAGGAGGTCCCCAACGCGAGGATCGTCCTAGGCGGCGGGCTCATCACCTCCTGGATGAAAAGGCCGGGCTGGCAAAACCCCTTTGTTGGTCTCGTGGACCATCTCATCGCAGGACCCGGAGAGACGGCCCTGCTCAAATTGTTCGGCGTCGACGCCAGCCACGGCAGCCTCTTCACGCCGGAGTATGGGTCCCTGCCGGTGCGGGAATACCTTTCTCCGGGTTTCGTCCTGCCCTTTTCCGCCGCAGCGGGTTGCTACTGGAACCGCTGTTCCTTCTGCCCCGAGCCGGCTGAGGGCAATCCGTACATACCTCTTTCACCTGACGCGGTCTCTGCCCAGCTCGATATCCTGCTCGCGCACACGGACCCGGTCATGGTTCATCTCCTCGATAACGCGGTCAGTCCCGCGCTCCTGCGGGCGCTGGCGGAAACGCGCCGCGGCGTACCCTGGTATGCATTCGCGCGGATCGGGAGCGATCTCGCGGACCCTGATTTTTGCAGGTCCCTGAAGAGCTCGGGCTGCGGGATGCTGAAACTGGGGCTGGAATCGGGCGACCAGCAGGTGCTCGACAGGATGAAAAAAGGCATCGACCTCGGAACGGCGTCGCGCGTCCTGCAGAACCTCCGTGCAGCCGGGATCGCGACGTACGCCTATCTTCTGTTCGGCACGCCTGCGGAAACGGAACCTGCAGCCCGGAGGACCCTTGAGTTCGTTGTCCGTCACCGGGCAGGGATCACCTTCCTGAACCTTGCCGTCTTCAATATGCCCGCGGGCAGCGCCGAAGCGGCACAGTACGAGACAGCGCCCTTCTCGGACGGGGACCTTTCTCTCTATACGGATTTCCGGCATCCGGCGGGATGGGGCCGGAAGCAGGTGAGGCAGTTCCTCGAAAGCGAATTCAGACGGCATCCGGCGGTGGCGTCCATCCTGAGGAACGACCCGCCCGTCTTTACGTCCAACCACGCCCCGTTCTTTGTCAAGGGCCGAACCGCCCTTGACCCCCCCGGCGGTCAGCATCGCTCTCAGGGATGCGGCGACGGCCCAAAATGTTCTTGAAGAACAGGGCAAATTGTGTTACCGTGCCTCCTCTACGCGGATGCAAGAATCTTGTTGCCGTCCCCGGCAGCAGGCGGGAGGCGGCGGAGAATACATCCTAAGGATCTGCTCCCAGTGTTCAGCGACCAGTATACCCAGGACCTCATCAACAGCATCCTCGACCCGATCATGATCATCGACGGCGACCGTACCATCGCCATGGTAAATGATTCGTTTCTCGCCATGCAGGGCGCCACCCGCGAGGACCTGATCGGAAAAAACTGCTTCACCGTCCTCCACCACGAATGCTTTCCCTGCCGGCTGCCCGACGGGCAATGCCAGCATCACGAAGTGTTTGCATCGGGGAGAGCGATCACCGCGACCCACCGTCACTTCACCCGGGACAACAAGGAGATCATCTGCGAACTGACCGCATCGCCGGTCCGCGATCAGGACGGCAGGGTGATCAGGATGATCGAAGTGATACGCGACGTAACGGAGGAGCGCCATCTGCAGGAGGCGACCCGCCGGTCGGCGGAATTCCTCGCAAGCGTCCTGGAGGGCATCGGCGCGGGCGTGGTGGTCGTGGACCGGGAGTACCGCATCCTGATCGCGAACAAGGGCTACCTTGAACAGGTCGGGAAAAAGGCGAATGATGTGGTCGGCAGGCACTGCTTTGAGGTTTCCCACCGCTTCAGCGCTCCCTGCAGCGGGCAGGGCCACGATTGCCCGGTCAAGGCCGTGTTCGAGACGGGCGCGGCGTCGCAGGCGCTCCATACGCACTATGACGACCAGGACCGGAACGTCTATGTCGAGTGCCACGCTTATCCCATCCTGGACGGAGCCGGCAGAGTCGTCAGGGCGATCGAGACCCTGAACGACGTTACGGACCGCGTGCTGCTCGAGCAGCAGCTGAAGGAATCCGAGGAGAAGTACCGCGATCTCTACGACAACGCGCCCGACGGCTACTATTCCCTCGCGGGGAACGGTCTCATCGTCGAGGTCAACCAGACGTTCCTGAACATGCTCGGGTACAGCCGCGAGGACGTCGTGGGAAAGCTGTTCATCGAGGACCTGCTGTCAAAGGAGAGCGCCGCGATATGCCTCAAGCTGTTCCCGGAATTCAAGCAATCGGGCCGGATCACGAACATCGAGCTCACCATGGCGAGGAAGGACGGGTCGCTGCTGCCCGTGACGATGACTGCCACCGCCATCGTGGACGCGGAGGGGCGGTTCGTGAAGAGCCGCTCCGTGATCCGCGACATCACGGACCGCAGGCAAGCTGACGAGGAAAAGAGAAAGCTCCAGGGGCAGCTCTTCCAGTCGCAGAAGCTCGAAGCGCTCGGCACGCTCGCGAGCGGCATCGCCCACGACTTCAACAACCTCCTGGCGTCCATCCTCGGGTATGCGTCGCTGGCAAAAGCGGACCTGCCCGAGGGCGACCCCGTGCACGAGCATGTTTCCATCATCGAAACGGCGTCGCTCCGCGCGTCGGAGCTCACCCAGCAGCTGCTCGCCTTCGCGAAGGGGGGGAAATATGACCCGAGGCCGAATGACGTCAACACGGTCGTGCGCGAGGTGGCGACGCTCCTTTCCCGGACCATCGGCAAGAACATTGCCATCGAGGTAAGGGCCTCCGAGGACCTCCGCCCGGCGCTGTGCGACGCGGGCCAGATCCAGCAGGCGGTCCTGAACATGTGCATCAACGGCCGCGACGCGATGCCCGATGGCGGTACGCTCACGATCACGACAAGGAACGAGCATCTCAACGTCAGGGACGTTCAGTCCTACGTCGAGGCTACTCCCGGCGACTACGTGCTGGTCACGGTGTCCGACACCGGCGTCGGCATGGACCGAAAGACGAGGGATCACATCTTCGATCCCTTCTTTACGACGAAGAGCAGGGGGACGGGCCTCGGGCTGTCGCTTGCCTATGGCATCGTCAGGAAGCACAATGGGTTCATCCAGGTCCGCAGCGAACCGGGCGCGGGCTCGGATTTTCTGGTGTATCTGCCCGCCAGCACAGCGGGAGAGCCGCGACCGGGGAAAAAAGAGATCGGCGACCTGCGGAGGGGGACCGAGACCGTGCTGGTCGTGGACGACGAGCCGTCGATCACGGACCTTGCCAGAGAGATCCTGCGGCGCTATGGTTACCATGTCCTGACCGCGGCTTCGGGCGACGAGGCTGTCAGCATGTATGAAAGTCGGGCGCAGGAGATCGCCGTGGTGATCCTGGACATGGTCATGCCCGGCATGGACGGCAGGGCAGTTTTCCGCCGCCTCCGCGAGATCGATCCCGCGGTGAAGGTGATCGCGTCAAGCGGCTACAGCCATGAGCGGGACGCCGACGAGCTCCTGAAGCAGGGATCGGCCGGCTTCGTACAGAAGCCCTACCGGATCGCCGAGCTGGTCAGGGTCGTCGGCAACGTGGTGGAGGGAAATGAGATTACGGGCCGCCGATCGCCGGATGGGGATTGAACAATGAGAAACGCCCCCAAAACGACCGGGAGCGTTTCTTCGTGAGAGAAGGGTACAGGTACGGTCAGGTCAGGGATTCTGAAGCCTGGCGGCCTTCACCACATGCTTTAGCAGCACGCGCGTCGTGACGGTGCCGACCCCGCCGGGAACGGGAGTGATGGCTCCGGCCACGTCCTTTGCCGGCTCGGTGTCCACATCGCCGAAGAGCTTGTCGCCTTCCACATTGATACCCACGTCCATGACGGTCGCGCCGGGCTTGATAAAGTCCGGCGTTATCATTTTCGCCTTGCCGATGGCCGCCACGAGAATGTCCGCCCTCCGGCAAACGCCGGGCAGGTCCTGCGTCTTCGAGTGGCATACGGTCACGGTGGCGTTCTCGCCGAGGAGCAGCATCGACAGGGGCTTGCCCACGACCATGGAGCGGCCGATGACCACGGCCTCCCTGCCGCTCATCGGCACCTGGTAGAAGCGGAGGATCTCCATCACCGCCTGGGGTGTGGCAGGCGGGAAGCCGGTCATGTCTCCTGCCATGATCTTGCCGGCATTGACCGGGTTGAAGCAGTCCACGTCCTTTTCGGGCGAGAGGATGTACTTCACCACATCCTCCCTGATCTGCTTCGGGAACGGCCTCATCACGATGATGCCGTGGATGTTCCGGTCCGCGTTCCTCTGTTTCAGGACGCCCACGAATCCGTCCTGGCTCGTCGTGCCCGGCAGCTGCTCGATGTCGCAGGCGATGCCGTTCTTCTCGGCCATCTTCTTGGCGCTGTTCGCGTATGCCAGCGAATCCGCCGCGTCGCCCACGATCATGATCTTGAGCGCGGGATTGACGCCCTTCGCCTTGAGCTCCTGGACCTCCTTCTGGATGTCCTGGTCCATCTTCTGTGCAACTTCTTTTCCCGTCAACAGTTTTGCCGGCATGAATGACTCCCTTATTAAGAAGAATTTACCGCAGAGGACGCAGAGATCGCCCAGAAAATGCCAGGTTCCTGCTTCCGCAGGAATGACGATTTTTCATATCGCGCTCTGAAATCCACAAGCCGCAATTGCCCTAACCCATCTTCCGATAGGTCGTTTCCATTACGCTCTTTTCGAGCGCGGCCACCTGCCTGAGCACGTCCTGCATTCGCGTCCAGGTCTCTTTGTTGTACGCATCGTCCCTGATGCTGTTCACGTTGATCTTCACGTTCAGCGCGGCGCTCTGGGCGCAGGCCTGGGCCAGGAGCACCGCGACGCCCGCGTCGCTCACGGCCCCCACATTCCCGATATCCGCGGCACGTTCCGCCAGTTTCGCCACGTCGAGCGCCTTGAGCCCGATCTCGAAGGGCACCTGGCATGCTTTCTTGAGCGCTTCCTGCATCTTCACCGCGCGGGCCGCCTTTTCCGCATCGGTGTTCTTCGGCATCTTATACACCTCGGACAGGGCGCCGTATGCCTCGGTGTCTTTCTGGATGAAGTCCTGCATCCCGGTCCTGACCATTTCCGATTCTTTCAGCAGCGCTTCGATCCGGGGCTGTACGTCCTTGTATTTCTCCTTGCCGAGAGTGAGGTTGGCCACCATGCTGACGAGGGCGGCGCCAAGCGCGCCTGTGAGCGCGGCCACGCTGCCTCCGCCGGGTTCGGGCGACTTGCTCGCCAATTTGTCCGTAAAATGCCTCAAGGGCTGGTCGATGTACATGGTTCGAAGTGTCCTCCTGGAATTCGATTTGGAGTTCAAAGATAATAAAATTGTCCTTTATTGTCAATAAGAAAATAGCTCCGGCTCAAGCATGCATGAGCGGCAGAACCTGAGGGCGTCCTCGTCCCCCTCCCGCTTCTGTTGACGGAGAGGAAAATCAGGGTTATAGTCGTGACATGGATAAGTCATTCGATACACGGACGACTGCAGAGTTGGAAGCGGAACTCAGGAAGCTCAAGGACAATCTCTGCGACCTGGAAGACATGCACACCTTCACGTTCGTCAAGACCTCGGTCCACATCGGGGCGGAAAAAGCGCAGAACCTGCAGGAAGAGTTCGAGCGGGAGTGCCGCATGTTCAATGAACAAATCGCGGAGATCGAAACCCTTCTCAAGAACCGTGGCGCGCAGTGACCGCTGTGACTGCCCCGCCGCATTCGGGGTATTCTGCTCCGGGCTGACAGGAACTCTGACCGCAGTCCCCGCATCCTCCGCGGTGTTGATCACAGCGATAGAGGCGAATTGCCGGGCTTCGGTGCAGCGGGCGGACAAGCTTCTGCGAACTTGCTCCCCTCTATCACATCATTTAGGCACGCATGGTAACCCTTCTATAACCAATGGCCTGCGGCTATCTCTCCTCCATTTGGAATCTTATCATAGTTACTTTTAGTATCTTCATGTAACACGCCTGATTACCGTCGGTTACAATGCGGAAAAGAAATAGCATAAGGAACGCTGCGCTTTGGCTGAGAGGAGGAAATTTATTTCTTTCAAGTATATATCTGCAGCTTTAGTTTTTTGTAAATTCTGATTTCATAAATCCCGTGCTTTTGTGACGCTTAAATGGTTCCATCAACAAAGAGGGCAAAACAATATTGAAATAACAAGACTTATGAAGTCACGTGCCGGCCTTGTCGGCTGCCCTCGATGACCGCGATCCTCTATCAGAGTTTCATACCTGTGCTCAGCGGTCCCTGTACTCCGCAAACCGCCCCTCTTCTGGCCGGGGATGCCTGTTTTTTTAGCAACTTGGTATTTATCTTGCTAATTCTGAATACATGAAGCAGGCAGTGAAGCCGAACAACCACAATTTGATCATGGAAGACGTGATCGCCTTCCTCGGTAAGGTGCCTCCCTTCCAGTTCCTTGAAGAAGAGAACCTGCAGGCTGTCGCCAGGAACCTGTCCATGGAGTTCTACCCGCGCGGCATGGTGATCCTGAAACAGGATGGTCTGCCGAGCGATTCTCTCCGGATCATCAAGAAGGGCGGCGTCAAGGTCTCGATGACCTCCGAGGACGGCGACGAGGTGGTCATCGACTACCGCGGGGAGGGAGACACCTTCGGCTTCCTGTCCATGGTCGGGAAGGACCGCATCCGCTCCAATGTCGTGGCAGTGGAAGACACGATCTGTTATCTCCTCGGCCAGGAGATGGTCCTGAAGCTCCTGGACTCGAACCTCGTTTTTACCGAATATTTCCTGAAGTCGCACATCACGAAGTACATCGACCGGACCTACCGGGAGATGCAGGACAAAAGCATGTTCTACGGCGGGAGCGACCGGCTGCTGTTCACGACACGGGTCGGGGACATGGCCATCAAGGACGTGGTCTCGACCGGAGAGGACACCCCGATCCGGGAAGCGGCCCAGATCATGACCGAGAACCGTATCAGCTCTCTCATCATCGTGGACCGGAACGATCTGCCCGCCGGCATCGTAACGGACCGCGATCTCCGGGAAAAAGTCGTCGCCCGCGGCCGCAGCGTACAGGAGCCGGTCAAGGGCATCATGACGACGACCCTCATCCGCGTCGATGCCCGCGACTACTGCTTCGAGGCCGTTCTCCGGATGCTCAAGTACAACATCCATCACATCATGGTCATCAAGGACGGCAGGCTTTTCGGCGTGGTCACGAACCATGACCTGATGCTCCTGCAGGGCACCTCGCCGCTGTCGCTCACGAAGGACATCGAGAGCCAGCAGACCATCGAGGGGCTGGTCCCGGTCTCGAAGAAGATCAATAATATTGTCGGACTCCTGCTCAAGGAGGGCGGCAAGGCCAGCAATATCACCAAGGTGATCACCGAGATCAATGACCGGCTGGTCCGCAAGGTGATCGAGGTCGTCGAACGGAAGATGGGGAGACCGCCGCTCGCGTTCTGCTGGATCGTGTTCGGGAGCGAGGGCCGCAAGGAGCAGACGTTCAAGACCGACCAGGACAACGCCCTAGTCTACGCCGACCCGACGACGGAAGCCGAGGCCGAGACGGCCCGGAAATACTTCGCGTCCTTTGCCGGGCAGGTGCGCGACGGACTGCTGCAGTGCGGGTTCCCTCCGTGCCCCGCCAACTACATGGCCAGTAACCCGCAGTGGAACCAGCCGGTCAGGACGTGGAAAAAATATTTTTCGACCTGGGTCGCGACGCCGACGGCGGAGGCGGTCCTCAACTCCGTGGCCTTTTTCGACTTCCGTCCCATGTGCGGTGACGCGCTTTTGGCAGAGCAGCTGCGGGACCACCTGCATGCCGTGCTGCAGGACCAGAAGGTGTTCCTCGGCTACCTCGCCAACATGGCGATCAAGAACTCGCCGCCCATCGGCTTCCTCAAGTCCTTCGTGGTGGAGAAGGGCGGCGAGCACAAGGACGAGCTGAACCTGAAGATCAAGGGCATCGCGCCGCTGGTGGACATTCTGAGGCTTTTTGCGCTTGAGCGCGGGGTGCGCGAGACCTCGACGCTGGAGCGGCTCGAGGTCCTGCGCACGAAGCACACCATTGTCCAGGAATATGCCGATGATCTCGAGCAGGCCTTCGAGTTCATCATGCTGCTCCGCATCCATCATCAGTACGCTCAGATCAGCTCGGGCGAGACGCCGGACAACTTCATCAACCCGAACCGGCTGAGCAACCTGGAAAAACGGTCGATCAAGGAGGCGTTCCAGCTGGTCGCGAAGATCCAGGACACGATCATCGAGCGGTACAAGTCGCTGATCTGGTAACGTGAGCCCCCATGGGGTGAAGCGTAGGGTGAACAACGTGATGCTGCTCCGTTGATGCCTCGGGTTTCTAATGGGGTTCTTCATTGTTCAGCATATTCGGAAGGAAACGGAAGTTCCCCGGGATCGATCTGCATGCCGCGATCGCCGAGTCCCGCTATGTGGTAATCGACACGGAGCTGACCGGCCTGGATGAGAAAAGGGACGCCATCGTTTCACTCGGCGCGGTCCGCATGACCGGCGGGGTCATTGAACTGGGCACTGCGTTCCACCAACTGGTCAGCCCGGGAAGCAAGCTGACGTCCGACAGCGTGGTCATTCATGAAATTACCCCGTCGGACCTGGAGGCGCAGCCGGCCATCGACGCTGCGCTGGGGGCTTTTCTCGAGTTCTGCGGCAGCGATGTCCTGGTCGGCCATTTCATCTCCATAGACCTTGCCTTTCTGAACCGGGAGATGAAAAGGACGCTCGGGAGAGAGCTGGCCAATCCGGCCGTGGATACCTTCAGCATGTACGAGTGGCTGCGGAAGCGGAGCAAGTCCCGCGAGTGTTTTGCCACACCGCTCGCCGGATACCGGCTGTATGACCTGGCGAAATGCTTCGACGTCCCGGTCGGCAACGCTCACAACGCCATGATGGACGCCTTTACGACGGCCCAGCTCTTTCAGCGGTTCCTGCCGCTCGCAGCAGAGTCCGGGGCCGTTGACATTGATGATCTTTTGCAATTAGGAACGCCATTCAAGGGGGGTGATAACTTCAGACTGACGAACGAATTCGGCAATTTTTAGATCGTGATGCTCATTCTATTAGCAAGGGAGGAAGAAACATGGCTAAGGTGAAGAAAGAAGACATCTTGAATGACCCGGATTTCATGCGGTTGACCGGCCAGAAGGACACCATCTCGCTCATTCTGACGATCCTGGAGCTGGTGCTGTATTTCGGGTTCATCTACCTCGTCGCGGAAGGCAAGGGCTTTCTCTCGCAGAAGATGAGTGAAGGCGGCGCGGCGACGATCGGGATACCGATCGCGGTCGGGACGATCCTGCTGTCATGGGTATTCACCGGGATCTACATCTGGTGGGCAAACGCGAAATACGACGAAATGGTCAAAAGAGTCGTAGAAAAGGTAGGAGGATAACATGCACCAGACGATCATTGGACAGGCTAACCCCGTTGCAATCATGTTCTTTGTCGCGTTCGTTGTTTCCACCCTGTTGATAACGTGGTGGGCGGCAAAACGGACAAGGACCACAAAAGATTTCTATGCGGCCGGCAGGAGTATCACCGGGTTCCAGAACGGGCTCGCCCTCGCGGGAGACTACATGAGCGCCGCATCGTTTCTCGGCATCGCCGGCCTCGTGTCCACCAAGGGCTATGACGGCCTCATCTATTCCGTGGGCTGGCTCGTGGGATGGCCCATCATCATGTTCCTGATCTCCGAGCCGCTCCGCAACCTCGGCAAGTACACCTTTGCCGACGTCGTGGCGTTCCGGCTCCGGCAGCGGCCCATTCGCGCCGCTGCAGCCGCGGGATCGCTCGTCGTCGTCCTCACCTACCTGATCGCCCAGATGGTGGGCGCCGGAACCCTGATCAAGCTCATGTTCGGCCTGCCCTTCGAGCTCGCGATCGTCATAACCGGCGCGCTCATGATCTCCTATGTTCTCTTCGGCGGCATGATCGCGACGACATGGGTCCAGATCATCAAGGCCGGCCTGCTGCTGGGAGGCGCCACGATCCTCGTGATCATGACGCTCGCCAAGTTCGGGTTCAGCTACGGCGAGCTCTTCCGCCAGGCGTCTACTGCCACGCCGGCGGGGCAAAAGTTTCTCGAGCCGGGAGGCCTGATCACCAGCCCGCTGGAAGCCTTCTCCCTCGGTCTTGCGTTGATGTTCGGCACCGCCGGTCTTCCGCACATCCTGATGCGGTTCTACACCGTGCCTGACGCAAAGGCGGCTCGCAAGTCCGTGTTCTACGCGACCGGGTTCATCGGCTACTTCTATATCCTGACCGTGACCATCGGCTTCGGCGCGGCTGTGCTCGTGGGCCAGAAGGTGATCATGGGCATCGACAAGGGCGGCAACATGGCAGGCCCGCTCCTGGCCGAGGCGCTGGGAGGGAACATCTTCCTGGGCTTCCTGTCGGCCGTGGCCTTTGCCACGATCCTCGCCGTGGTCTCCGGGCTCACGCTGGCCGGCGCTTCGGCCCTTTCCCACGATTTGTACGTGGGCGTGATCCGTCGCGGCGTCGCGAACGAGAAGGAAGAGGTGAAGGTCGCCAAGATCGCGACCGTAGGCCTCGGTGCCTTCGCGATCCTTCTGGGCATCCTGTTCAAGGGCCAGAACGTCGCCTTCCTGGTCGGCCTGACGTTCGCCATCGCGGCGAGCGCGAACTTCCCGGCACTGCTCATGTCGATCATGTGGAAGAAGTTCACGACGGGAGGGGCGGTGATGAGCATCTATACCGGCCTTATAATAGCGACGGTGCTTATCATATTGAGCCCGACGGTGTGGATCGATATCGTAAAGAAGGACGAGGTTGCAAAGGTGAACGCGCAGATCAAGGAGATCGATGCTGCCTCTGCCGCCATTGACCCTCAGATCGCGGGCCTGCAGAAGCAGATGGTTGGCGCCGATGTGATCGCGAAGCTCAACAAGAAGCAAAGACCCGCTGCTGAGAAGAAGAACGCAGACCTCCAGGCGTCCGTGACCGCGAAAACTGCCGAGAAGGACGCGCTGGCAGCGAAGAAAAAGGACGCAAACGCCACCATGCCGAAGGCCATCTTCCCCATGAAGAATCCGGGCATCTTCTCCATGGGGGCCGCGTTCCTGATCGGCATTCTCGTCTCCCTCATGTCGCCGGATAAGGAGGCTCAGGAGAAGTTCGACGGCGAGAGAGTCAGGGAGTACGTGGGCATCGGCGCGGAATAGCGGCACCGAGCGCAGCGCTGCGGGCTTCAAGATCATACAGTGAACCAGTGAGCGGCCGATGCTGCTCACCGGTTCACTTCTTTTGTTTCCAGGGCAGAGCCGTTGTAGGGGCAGGTTTCGTGCCTGCCCCGGTCTAAAGGGCAGCCACGAGGGTTGCCCCTACCACGGGTATCGAAAGAGGAGGATAAAAAGAATGGGAAAGGAAAAAATCGAAGTCCTCTCGACGGAAAAGAGGACGTTCCCCCCGTCCAAGGAATTCAGCAAAAAAGCTTGGATCAAAAGCATCACGGATTACGAGGCGATCTACAGGAGGTCGGTCGATCAGCCGGAAAAGTTCTGGGGCGAGATGGCCGAACAAAACCTGACATGGTTCAAGAAATGGGACAAGGTCCTGGACTACGACTTCCACAAGCCCTACATCAAGTGGTTCGTCGGAGGGAAGCTCAATGTTTCGGTGAATTGCCTGGACCGCTACATCAACACGCCGACGCGCAACAAGGCGGCCATCATCTGGGAGGCGGACGGCGGTGAGTACCGGACCTACACCTACCAGCAGCTGTATACCGAGGTTAACAAGTTTGCAAACGTCCTGAAGAAAAAAGGCGTCAAGAAGGGAGACCGGGTAACGATCTATCTCCCCATGATCCCCGAGCTTCCGATCTCCATGCTTGCCTGCGCCCGGATCGGCGCGATCCATAGCATTGTCTTCGGCGGGTTTTCCGCAAAGTCGCTCATGGACCGCATTCAGGACTGCGAGTCCACGATGCTCATCACGGCCGACGAAGGCGTGCGCGGCGGCCGCTTCGTGGCCATGAAAGCCAACGCGGACGAGGCCCTGAACGAATGCCCCAAGGTCAAGGACGTCATCGTGGTGCAGCATGCCAAGACCAAGAAGACCAGCATGGAGCCGAACAGGGACACGTGGTGGCACGAGGAAATGAACGCTCCCGACATCGGCCTGTACTGCGAGCCCGAGAAGATGGATGCGGAAGACCCGCTCTTCATTCTCTATACATCAGGTTCCACGGGCAAGCCGAAAGGCGTTCTCCACACGACGGCAGGCTACCTGCTGTATACGAACCTCACCTTCAAGTGGATCTTCGACTATCACGATGAGGACATCCATTTCTGCACAGCCGATATCGGCTGGGTAACCGGCCACAGCTATATCGTGTACGGCCCGCTCTCCGCAGGCGCAACGAGCCTGATGTTCGAAGGCATCCCGACCTACCCGAACCCGGGCAGGTTCTGGGACATCGTGGACAAGCACCGGGTGAATATTTTCTACACAGCGCCGACGGCCATCCGGGCGCTCATGAAAGAAGGCGAGAAGTGGGTGGCCAGTCACGACCTTTCGTCGATCAAGGTCCTGGGCACCGTGGGAGAGCCGATCAACCCCGAGGCATGGATGTGGTATCATAAAAACATCGGCAAGGAAAAGGTACCCATCGTGGATACGTGGTGGCAGACCGAAACCGGCGGGATCCTGATTACGGGGCTTCCGGGGGCCATAATCGCCAAGCCAGGATCGGCGACGAAACCATTTCCGGGGCTCGTGCCGCAAGTGGTCAAAGAAGACGGATCACCGGCTGGGCCAAACGAGGGCGGCTACCTGTGCATCAATAAGCCGTGGCCGGGCATGCTCCGCGGCACCTACGGTGATCCCGAGAACAAGCGCATCAAGGAAGTCTACTTCAGCAGGTTCCCGGGCAAGTACTTCACGGGCGACGGCGCGCGTTTTGACGAGGACGGCGATTACTGGCTGATGGGCCGCGTAGACGACGTTATCAACGTGTCCGGTCATCGGCTGGGCACGGCAGAGGTCGAGTCCGCGCTGGTGAGCCATCCTGCTGTTGCCGAAGCCGCCGTGGTCGGGTATCCGCATGACATCAAGGGAGAAGGGATCTACGTGTACGTGACCCTGAAGGACGGCCAGCAACCGTCCGATGACCTGAAAAAGATCCTCTCCGGCCATGTCCGCTCGGTCATCGGACCGATCGCCACTCCGGATAAACTCCAGTTCGCACCCGGACTTCCGAAGACCCGAAGCGGCAAGATCATGCGCCGCATCCTCCGGAAGATCGCGCACAACCAGGTTGATGAACTTGGCGATACTTCGACGCTTGCCGATCCGAGTGTCGTCGATAGCCTCGTCAAGAACCGGGTGTAGGAGAGATCGGAAAGAAGAGGCTCTGTTCGACCGAAATCGGGAGCCCATGTGCCGTCGCCAAGACAGCACATGGGCTTTTTTTCTTGCTCTTCGCCGATTCGGGCAATTTCTGCTAAAATAAAAACCGGAGGTAGAGCAGACATGAAAAAGCTCACACTGTTCCTCGCCGTGGCGTTTTTCGCGGTTACCGCCGCAGCCCAGGAAAAACGATTTGACGTACCGCTCGAGGACTCCCCCTCGCTCGGTCCGGCCAGCGCTCCCGTCACCATCATCGAGTTCATCGACTTCCAGTGACCGCACTGCGTGGCGGCCGGTCCGACCGTCAGGAAGATCATGGATACCTATCAGGGCAGGATAAGGCTCGTGATCAAGAACTATCCCTACCAGTACCGGGATTACTCGCACATCGCGGCGGAGGCGTCGCTGGCGGCCCGGGACCAGGGGAAGTACTGGGAGATGCATGACCTCCTGATCAGGCGCTCGCCCAGGCTTGACCGATCGAGCCTGATCGGATACGCGAAGGAACTCGGGCTGGACGTCGTCAAGTTCACTGATTCCCTCGACAAGCGAAAGCATGCGTCCGAGATCGAGCGTGACAAGGCGCTGGCAGTCAGGATGGACCTGTACAACACGCCGACCTTCTTCATCAACGGCAGGGAAGTCGTGGGTGAACGGCCGTTCGGGTATTTTAAGAAGCTCATCGACGAGGAACTGAAGGGAAAGAATTGAGTTAAGGGTTGAGAGTTCGGAGTCGGAACAAAAGCCTCATCTCCCAAGGGGAGAGGGCTGGGGCAAGGGGACAAGAGGTCACGATGCGGAGAATGATGAACATGTTATACCGTTTAATGACGGCAATAGCGTTTGTTGGGTTGATGACAATTTCCGTGGCCGCTTCCGCCGGCGCTTTGGCTCCCATGACACCCGTTCCGGTGCCAGAGCAGAACCCCCAGACGCCGGAAAAGATCGAACTGGGCAAGAAGCTGTTCTTCGACCGCCGGCTTTCCGGTGACGGGACCATGAGCTGCGTGACCTGCCACGACCCGGAGCACGCCTTCACTGACGGACTCGACATCTCGCTCAGCTACCCCACGACCAGGAACTGGCGGAACGCGCCGACGCTCCTGAACGTGGGCTTTCAGAAATACCTGTTCCACGACGGCAGGGCGCTCACGCTGGAGGACCAGGCGCTGTTCCCGATGATGTCGGCCTTCGAGATGAACAGGAACCTCGATTTCGCCGAGGAGGTGATCCGCTCGGTCCCGGAGTACGTCGAGGCCTTCCGGAAGGTCTTCAATGCCGAACCCAGCCGGGAGCGAATGGCCATGGCAATCGCTGCATTCGAGCGGACGCTCATCTCGCGGAACACCCCGCTGGAGCGCTTCCTGAAGGGGGACAAGAAGGCGCTCTCGGATGAAGCGAAAAAAGGCCTGGTGATCTTCACACAGAAAGGGAAATGCATCGACTGTCATTTTGGCGTGAGCCTGTCGGACGACGCGTTTCACGCTCTTCAGGTGCCCGAGAACCCCGAGCACCAGTCCGACCCGCGGATCGCGGTCACCCGGCGCTTTGTCGCGAAGGTCTATCATTTCGAAGATTACCGGACGCTGACCGAGGACCCCGGCAGGTACCTCATCACGAAGGACCGGAAGGACTGGAAGGCCTTCCGCACGCCGACGCTGCTTGACATAGCCGCGACCGGGCCCTACATGCACAACGGCATCTTCGCGTCGCTCGACGAGGTGATCGATTTTTTCGATAGGGGCGGAGGCAAGGGGAACACGGCGCTGAAGCCGCTGAGATTGACGGACAAGGAGAAGCGCTCTCTGAAAACGTTCCTCGTTGAGGCCCTTTCCGGAGAGCCGTCCCCCTTCGAATACCCTAAGATACCGTAAACCTGGCTGGTACCGGGGAACAGCCCTGACCGGAAAATGGAGATCGTAAATTGAACATGTACGAGGTATTGATCATGTCCGGAGGTTTTCTATCTATCTCGGAGGAGTTTACTCATGAAGGAAATTGAGGACATCATCCGGGAAAAGCCGCATCTCGCGGACCCGTTCCGCTTCTATGAAAAGACACTGGAATTCATCGCGTCTGTGAACGGAACGGCCGCCTCCGCGGGCGCGGACCAGGGCGCCTATGCCCGCGAACAGGCGCCCGTCATCTTTGCGCGTTTCTCAGCACTGCTTGGTCTGCCGGAAGGGGTCCTTACGCCGCTGTTGCAGGCCCTGGAGGTGGGGGAAATCGATTTCGCGAGACTGCCGCATGGCGAGGTCCCGGCCTTTTCGCTTCCCTATGACGAGGACGACCTGTTCATGATGCTCTATCTGCTGAGCAGGCCCTGGTTTCTTGCCCTGCGGGGGAAGACCCGCCTTGATGAAAGGGTCTGGGAGGAGGGGAGATGCCCCGTCTGTCATGCCCGTCCGGCCGTAACCGGGGCAACGGAGGCCGGACGGCGCACAGCCTTCTGCTCGTTCTGCAGGACCACGGGATACGCCGTCTCTACCGGTTGCCCGGTCTGCCTTTCCGAAGACGGGTCAAAACAGAGCGTTTTCCGCTTCGAGGGCGAGGACGGTTTCAGTATCTTGACCTGCGATCATTGCCGATCCTATGTGAAGATAATCGATGCGGCGATGTTGTCGCGCTGGTCAGCCGAGATTGCAGACATCGCCAGCCTGCCGCTCGACATTCGCGCGCAGGAAAAGGGGTATATGCGCCGGGCCCCGAACCCGATCGGCATTCGGAAGATCACGACGCGGGGCTAGGGCCTTCCGGGCCCGCCGGGGAGGTTCGCCGTGCGCGGACCCTACCGCATCAGCTGGTCGACCCACTGGACGAGTTCAATTTTTTCCTTGGGCGCGCCGTCCATGCGCGCGACCTGGGTCCCGTTCTTGAACAGGATAAAGGTCGGCGTTGCCTTGACCATGAAGCGCCTCTGGAGGTCCGGCTCCAGGTCAATATCGATCCTGACCGTTTTCAAGCGGCCGGCTCGCCAGCTCGCAAGGTCGTTCACGACCGGCTCGATCATGCGGCAGTAGCCGCACCATTTCGCCCAAAACTCGACGAGCACATATCCCGGCCAGTCAAAGATCTCGCGGTCGAACGTCGCCGCCGTGGCGGTGACCGGATGCCGGGGGAATTCGAGCGGCGTTTTGCACTGGCCGCAGATGGGGTTTGACGAAAGCTTTTCAGCTGGCACCCGGTTGAGCGTGCGGCAGGCTTTGCATCGCAGTACGATCGGTTCCGACATGCTTGCTCCTTCTCTCAGGTACGGGGAACCCCGTCGCTGTTAGTATATCACGCTAAAAAACGAACTGAAGCAGGAGTTCAGTCGTCCCGGACCCATTTTCTTGCGGCGAACGGCATGGTGAAGCTGGAAAAGAACGCGGTTTTATTGTTTCCCCTTCGTGGTATAATACCACGTATTCGCTGAATGGGCGAACAGGAGGAGCCGTCCCTATCGACAGTTTGTATTCACACGTGAGGAGGAAGTTATGAAACCGATCGTCGTTATTGCTGTGATCATCTGTTCCATTCTGATGCTGTCGGGATGCATTTATACGCATGTCACCACGCCCTTAAGTATTGAGCTCAATAAAACGGACCTCGGTCATAAGCAGGGAGAGGCATCCATGTACTCCGTGCTATGGCTAGTAGCCTGGGGAAATGCGGGGGCCGCGGCTGCAGCGAACAATGGCGGGGTAACCGTGCTGACACACATGGATAGGGAATTCGAAGGTATCCTGTTCGGCATCTATACCCGAACAACTACGATCGTCTACGGCGATTGAGGAAGGAGCCGGAGATGAAAACCATCGGCCGCATATCCTTCATCTGGATAGTCTGCATGCTCCTGATTGGATGCTCCAATGCTCTGCTGTTCAGTCATACGGTGGAGCCTCTCACTTTAAACCCAAACCCTACCGAGGTCCGGGAAAGCCTGACCAAGGCGCGCGGATATATTATTCAGGGGGAGACCCCATTCATGTCGACCATAAGCGTTCGACTGGGGAAAAATGGACTAGGTGAAGTTGCAAAACAAGAGGGGATCGATACGATCTACTATGCCGATCTGGAAAAGTGGAGCTGTTGCTTGGGCTTTTGGAGAATGGACGTCGTGCACATTTACGGCAGGTAGGGGCCGCACGCTCGGGACAATCGGACCCGATAAGGCTGTCAGAACATCACTGGCCGCCTTTTTTATTGGTGCTATCAGATCACGATCGAAGCCGCCGGCAAACGCATTGCCTAAATCCGCAGGTATAGTACGCTCGCTATAAAAAAAGGCTGCTATCATGACATACGCGAGGAGGACCACAATGGACCTGTTCGAAGCCATCAAGACGCGAAGAAGCGTCAGAAAATTTTTTGACAAGCCTGTGGAGGACGAGAAGCTCGCCGCCGTGCTCGAAGCCGTGCGCATGGCGCCATCGTGGGCCAACTATCAATGCTGGCGCCTCGTCGTCGTGAAGGACAAGGCCGTGAAGGAAAAGATCAGCGAGCTCTCCTACGTTGAATCCTACTTCTCGCCCAAGGGCTACAAGGCGAACCCCTCGAAGAGGGCGCTTGCCGAGGTTCCGGCGGTCATCGTGCTCTGTGCAGATCCGGCCCAGTCAGGGGTCCTCTGGGGCCAGAACTATTATCTCACCGATGCCGGGATCGCTTCCCAGAACCTGATGCTGGCTGCGCGGGCGCAGGGATTGGGCACGGTCTTTGTGGGCGTTTATGACGAGGACAAGTTGAAGTCGCTCCTTGGCATCCCCGCTTCGATCAGGATCGTGGGGCTCTTCCCGCTGGGCTACCCGGTGGAAGAGAAAAAGGACGGTCCTCCGCGGAAGCCGCTTCAGGAGATCTGCTTCTCTGAGAAATGGGGAGGGCAGTAGTTGAACGCGACGTGCATACTGATGCATGCATCAACGGGCAGTGCTCGTGAGAACAGGTTGATCGGTCGGGGCTGCGAGAGGAGGAACCAATGGGAGATTTCAAGCAGGGAGACCTGGTGCGGCATGAACAATTCGGGATAGGCCGCGTCGAGGAGGCGGACGGGCAGGACTGCATCGTCTATTTTCCACGGCCTGATAAGCGGGAGCGTGCCGCAGAGGAGGAACTGCAGGCCCTGTCCGAGATCGAGAGAAGCACCTTCGAGATGATGAAGCTGGCTGCCCTCGAGGCCAGCCGCGAAGAGCTTCCGAGGATCGCCCTCGGCACGCGATGGCAGGGCGGGGAAATGATCCTGAAGCCCGGGGACCCGAAACTGGCGGCGAAGAGCTTACCCATCGAGACCTTTTTCCATAAGATCGTGATGGCCCGCGACCGCCTGCGCGTCATGGAGGCGCAGATCAACGGCCACAAGGTGCTCACGGACACTGAAAAGGTCGAGCTGCAGCAATATATTACCCGCATTTACGGATCGCTCACCACCTTCAATGTCCTGTTCAGGGAAAAGAGCGATTATTTCGTGGGCCAGAAGTCGGAAGCGTGAACGGCCGGGGGGCCGTCGGGAAGCCGCAGCCCTCCGCTTCTGCCGCAATGCAACGACCTGTCACCCGCTCGAGCCCTTCGCGACAATGGCAAGCATTTGCAAGCAGTAGCGACAGTTTGAAGACCGCATGCTACCCAACGGGCAATGCATATTCAATCGTTTACTTCCCAGTCTGGTGCAAACCTTGCGTAATGGCCCCTTCTGGTATACTTCTTCATGTAATGCCGTGACCGCATGAACAGGATGCAGTAGCAAAGAAGGTGGACCTTCCATGAGGATGATCTCCGTGTTCTTATCCCTCCCACCCCGTTTCCATCTATCTCCCATTGCCTAAATTAGTACGACACGACTGTTACTTTTTGTTAAAAATATGCTACAATATGTTATTATGTCCAGCGACGGCTTTTTCGCGCCGGACCTCCGGAGACCTCTGATGCCGGTGTTCGAGCCATCGCAGTACCAGTTCACTTGCCACGCCTTTGCCGTCCTCACGGTCGGTGTTGGGATCTTCTTCTTCGGTTTCTTCTTCCTCGTCCGGGAGCGTGGATCAAGCGTGTCGGTACGGAACTGGATCTTCACGCTCACCGAGAGCCTCTGGCTGCTGTCATTCGGCATGGCCTACGCAAGCCGACGGGACGATCTCGTGCAGTGGTGGTTTCTTGTCGGCGACATCGGCGTCGTGTTCATCCCGGCTGCACTGCTTGCCCTGAACGTGACCATCGCAGGACGCGGCCGGGAGCTCCGGGGGTGCGTCAGGGCAAGCGTTGCCCTGTCCCTGCTGTTTTGCACGGCCCTGATCACGTCGGATCATTTCATCGGGGGGCTGCACCACTATTCCTGGGGCCCGGCTCCGGCGTACGGCGTCATCGGCATACTGTTCATCGCGTATGTGATCGCTGTCGGCGTCGGCTCCCTCATCCTCTTCATCCACGCTTACCGGAACAGCACGGAGCCGCATATCCGGCTGCGACAGCGGGGCTTCCTGGTCGCCGCACTCATCGGATACCCCGCATTCGTCGATTTTATCCCCAAGTTCGGCATCCCCTTGTACCCCTTCGGGTATATGCCGGTGGCCCTGTACATGATCTATGTCACACGGGTGATCGTGCTCTACCGCATGGTGGACATCACGCCTGAACTGGCCACGAAGCAGATCCTGGAAACCATGCAGGGCGCGGTCATCGTCGCGGACCTGGAGGGCAGCATCCGCGTCGTGAACCGGGCTGCCCAGGTGATGCTCGGGCGCGGCAGGGGCGACCTGCTCGGCAGGGACCTCGCCGGGCTGCTGCCGGTTAACGCGGGGCTCCGGGACAGGGTCCGCCGCGGGGAACGGGCCGCGTCGCAGGAGATGGTCTGGATGGGGCAGGAGGGGCAGCGGCACGAAGTGAACGTCTCGGCCTCGCTCCTGACCGACGGCCGGGATGACACGCCGATAGGGGTCGTCTATGTCGCACATGACATCACGAACCGTAAGCTGGCGGAAGAAGGGCTGAAGGAGGCGAACCGGAAGCTGGAGAACCTGGACAAGCTCAAGTCCGATTTCGTGTCCATCGTGTCCCACGAGCTGCGCACGCCGCTCACCTCGATCAAGGCCAATGCCGAGTTGATCCTCATGAAGCCCGCCATGGAGTTGGAGCGGAAACACAAGTTCCTGAAGGTCATCAACGAGGAGAGCGAACGGCTGGGCAGGCTCATCAACGACCTCCTCGATCTGTCACGGATCGAGGCCGGGATGGTTCACTGGCGAGATGAAGAACTTTCGCTTGAGGATGTGCTGCAGAAGTCGGTCGACGGCGTCCTGCCGCTCGTGCAGGTCAAGGGGCTGCGGCTCAAGATGTCCATTGATGAATCGCTGCCGCCGGTTCACGGCGACGTAGACAGACTTGTCCAGCTCATGACCAACCTGCTTTCCAACGCGGTCAAGTTTACACCCGCAGGCGGGACGATCACGGTCGAGGGGCGTCTTGAACCCTCACCGCAACGACAGCTTGTCGTGGCCGTTTCCGATACGGGCAGCGGCATCCCGCCCGGGGAGCTGAAGCTGATCTTCGACAAGTTCCACCGGTCCAGCGACCAGTTCATGAGCCAGACCGAGGGAACGGGCCTGGGGCTTTCGATAGCCCGCCAGATCGTCGAACATCATGGCGGAGCCATCTGGGCAACCAGCGCGCATGGCTCGGGAAGCACGTTCACCTTTACTCTTCCCCTTGCCCCTGTACGCCCGATGCTCCGCGGCGCGGGACCGCTTCAGGACTACGCCACGACCCCGTGGTCATGATCTGATGGCGGCTTTTCCGCCACGCCGTTCCGCCTTGACAAACAACGCAGAGATGTTATCTTGTAGGGGGATTCATATCTTTCAGAAGCGCCTGCGGCGATGCCGGTGGGCCGCTGCGGGGAGCAACGGTGCGGCGACCACGGCCGACCGGGAAAGGCAGGAACGCTTAGAACATGGACCGGGAGATCCGAACGATTCTTCTTGTGGACGGCAGCGCCTCGCTGCTCTTTTCCATCGGTATGCTGCTGAAGCGTCTCGAGTACCGGGTGGAGACTGCGCGCAGCGCCGAAGATGCGCTCCGGAAGATGGAGGATCACCTGCCCTCCATCGTGCTGACCGAGACTGCGCTTCCCGGCATGCGGGGGAGCGACCTGCTCAAGCGGATCAAGGACGATCACCTGCGCCGGAGCATCCCGGTGGTCATGCTCACCGGCGAGCGCGACCGCGAAACGCAGGATGCCTGCATGCGGCTTGGCTGTGCCGCGTATCTCCTCAAGCCGGTCGATCCTGACCTGCTCTACCGGACGCTCCAGGCCGTATCGGAAACCATTCCTCGTGCGCATATCAGGCTCAAGACCTCGCTTGCGGTGACGGTCGGAGACGGGACGCCGATGGGCGGCGCGTCCCGGGACGAGCTCGCCATCGCCATCTCGGAAGGCGGCATGTATGTCAGCACGCGGTATCCGCAGCCACAAAGCGCGCTGACGCCGGTCCGTATCTTCCTGCCGCATGCAGAGATCCGGGCGCGGGCGGTCGTTCTGTACAGCTTCCCCAAGGGCGCGGGACCCTACCTCGAGGCAGGCATGGGGATGAAATTCGTCGACCTTGCCGACGCAGACCGGGAATCGATCAGGCAGTTCATCAGGGAACAACTGACCCGCGATATCGCTCCCACGGAAAGCTCCGGTACGAAGCCGCCCGACTGGGGATCGGTACGTACTTGATAAGGAAGGCTTGAGATCATGGCGGACGGTGCGGGTAAGGAAGCTGCAAGCGGCAGCGTAGAGCGGAAAAAGAATTTTCTCGTCGTTGTGGACGGTAATCCCCGGGACCGTTACGAAACGGGCATGCTGCTGCAGCGCCTCGAGTACAACGTTTTTACGACGGGAACCGCGGAGGAGGCCGGTCAGTATATGGATATTGCCATGCCCTCGCTCGTCGTTACCGAGATGCTGCTCCCTGCTATGAACGGCATGGAGTTCGTGAACAGGATCAAACAGGCGCCTCGTACGAAGAACGTTCCCGTCGTCGTCCTGTCGCAGATGAAGGACCCGAAGATCGAAGAGCTCTGTATGGTCGCCGGCTGCGCATCCTATCTCCGCAAGCCCGTTGACCCCAACACGCTCTACCGGACCGTTCAGCACGCGATCGAGGCGACACCCCGGCATTACATCCGGCTCAACACCTGCTTCAAGGCCGTCATCGGAGGCCAGGCTGCCGCCGGGAGCCCCGATCCCGGTGGTGACTACGTCACGGCCCTTTCCGAGAACGGGCTCTTCATCAGGACCTATCATCCGCGGCCGCTCAAAGCGGTGCTTCCCGTGACGTTCTTCATGCAGGGCCGGCAGGTGAATGTGCAGGCGTGCGTCCTCTATGCCTTCACCTCGGCCGGCGGGCCGCTCAAAGAGCCCGGCATGGGCATGAAGTTCATCGAGATATCCGATGCCGATCGCGAATTCATCAGGGCCTTCATCCGGGACCAGGTAACGAATTAACGACCCGGTTTCCCGCCTCTCCCTCTGCTCACGGCAGCTCGCCCCTGGCGACCACCACAACGGTTATATTGTCCGCCCCGCCGTAATCGTTCGCAGCTGCGATCAACTTTACGACCGCTTCAGCCGGGCTGTCCCGGATCAGAATGCTTTCGATCTCCGGGCCCTCGACCATCTCGGTCAGCCCGTCGGTACAGAGCAGGAACACGTCAGCCGGTCCGAGCTCGATCGTCCGGTGGTCGACGTGCACTTCCTGCTGGATCCCAAGCGCCCGAGTGATGATGTGACGCAGCGGGCTTCGCCTCGCCTGTTCCGGCGTGATCAACCCGGCCCGGACCTGCTCCGCCACGACCGCATGGTCCTCGGTCACCTGCCGGAGACTTCCGTCGCGCAGCAAATAGGCGCGGCTGTCGCCGAGGTGGGCGACGTAGGCCCTCTTCCCGGTCATGAGCAGGGCCGTCATCGTTGTTCCCATGCCCGCGAGAGACGGGTCCTGCGAGCCGGTTTCAACGATCCTCGCGTTGGCGGTCGTGAAGGCGGTGTCCAGGGTTGCCTCCGCCGTTTCGGGGTCGAAGCCGCGGGAGACGCTTTCCCGGACGATCATCCTGAGCGTCTCAATTGCCAAGCGGCTCGCCACTTCGCCACCCCGGTGTCCTCCGATCCCGTCGGCCACGGCATAGAGCGCGATATCGTCCTCGGCGAGCACCGAGTCCTCGTTGTTTTCCCGTATCCTGCCTCTGTCCGTGCCTGCTGCTGAAATAATTTTCATCGGGTTGGTTTCGGCGGTCTCCCCGGTCCCGGGCGGAGGCTTAGGGGCCATGGCCGGCAGGCAGATCCCGAGAAAGGAACTGCCGCACCGGGGCCGGCGCCGAATCATAGGAAAAATGATAGATGAGAACAGGCGCCCCGTCAAGGTCAATATCACGAGACGGCAATCCCGCCTCGTCCTTGCTATTTCGGGCCTAACCCTCTATAATGATCAGCACTGTTTTGCGCCGGCTGTTGAGCGGCAATTTCCGACCGTTGTGCAGGGGCAGCCGATCTGCGTCCGACATGAGAACAGCGCCTGATGATCTTCTGAAGAAAACCTGGGTCGTTCTTGCTGATGCAGCATCATCGTTCGGGAGGAACAACGGCCTGACCCTGGCGTCGTCGCTCGCATTCTCGGCGATGCTCGCGATCATACCCGCGCTGTTCCTGCTTACCCTCATGCTCAGCGCCGCCATCGGCTCATCGGCGCGGGCGGTGCAGGAGACGAGCGATCTCATGACGCAGCTCATTCCCGCCTACAGCCAGGTGATCCTGCGGGAAGTGGACTTCATTGCGAGCCACAAGGGAACGATCGGGCTCGTGAACCTCCTGGTGCTCTTCTGGAGCACGACGCCTCTCGTCGCGGACCTGCGCGTATCGCTCGGCACGGTCTTCCGCAAGAAGCCCTCCCGCCCCTTCCTGATGGAAAAACTGTTCGATGCCGCGGTCAGCATGGTATTCCTCGTGGGACTTGCCGCGGTGAGCGTGGCCGGCCTTGTGTTCACGCTCCTGGAGCGGGTCCGTCATCTGCGGCTGGTGCCGGGCTACCTCGCGGAGACCGCGTTCTTCGTCACCGTCAACGGTGTCGTTCTGAGCCTTTACTTCATCTTCTCGAAGCGGTCGCGGTTCCTCCATCTCCTGGCCGGGGCCCTCGCCGCGTCGCTGTTCTGGTTCGCTCTCCGGCCGGCATTTCACCTCTTTCTCACCTTCAACCCGGGATACGGGTTCGCCTTTGGATCGTTCAAGTCGCTCTTCGTGGTCGTCATCTGGATCTACATATCGCTGGCCATCTTCCTGTTCGGGGCGGAGATTGCCGCGAGCCTCGGCAGGGACGATGCGGTCCATATCAAGTCCCTGATCGAAGGCAGGAAGAACATCCCCGCCGGCGTCGTGAGCCGCTCTCTCCTGCGCTTTGAGAAGGGGAGCGTCATTTTCCGGGACGGGGACGCCGGGAACGAGATGTATTCCGTGCTGCACGGGAAGGTGTCGATCCGGAAAGGCGACCGCGAGATCGGCGTCGTATCGCAGGGCATGAGCTTTGGCGGGCTTTCGTTCCTCCTCGCGTCGCCTCGCGTGGCGACGGCAATAGCCCTCGAGGACGTGGAACTCGTGACGCTGAACAACGAGAATATCAACAGTCTCATGAACGAATACCCCGAGTTCGTCGTGGAGATGCTGCGCGAGATGGCGCTGCGGCTGCGAGAAACGAACAAGGTGACGGATTGAGACGGGAGTGCATGCGGAACATCAGCAACCGCAGCCGCGGGCAGCGGCCTGCGGAGCAACGCCTCTGAAGCAAAAGTTCATTCTACCAAGGGGGGACTCTATGTTTTCTTTTGTCGCACGTGACTACGATCATGCACGCTCCCTGTTCGCGATCACCGTGCCGGAGGAGTTCAACTTCGGCTTCGACGTGATCGACAGGCACGCTGAGGACCCGGACAAGCGGGCGCTGGTCTGGACCGATGCCTCCGGAAAGGAGCAGAAGGAGTTCACCTTCCGGGACATCTCGCGGCTCTCGAACCAGGCGGCGAACGCGCTCAGGAGCATCGGCGTCAGAAAGGGGGACCGGGTCTTCATCATGCTCGGCCGCGTGCCTGAATGGTACTTCATTCTCGTGGCCTGCCACAAGCTGGGCGCCGTGATCATGCCCGCCCCCGTCATCCTGCTTCCCCCGGACATCGAGTACCGGATCATGAAGGGCAGGGCGAACGTGGTGATCACGAACCGGGCGAACTACGCCAAGGTGGACGAGGCCGCCCGGAAGATCGCCGCGCCGTTCCTCCGGCACCGGGTCCTGCTGAACGGCAGAGCGGAAGGCTGGCACGACTTCGAAACAGAAATGCAGGACGCGTCTCCGGAACTCAGGCGGAGCGATGTAGAGCCGACGAAGGCGACTGATTCCTTCCTGATCTACTTCACGTCGGGAACGACCAAATATCCCAAGATGGTGCACCATGTCTGCTCCTACCCGCTGGGCCATCTGCGGACGGCTGGCCTGTGGCACGGGCTCACAGACAAGGACCTGATCTGGGTCGTCTCGGACACGGGCTGGGCCAAATCGGCCTGGGGGCTCTACGGCCAGTGGGCCATCGGGGCGGCGCTGTTCGTTCACAACGCCGAGGGCAGGTTCAACGGGAAGCTGACCCTCGAACTGCTGACCGCGAGGGGAGTGACGGCCTTTTGCGGACCGCCCACGGTCTACCGCATGCTGATCCTGGAGAACCTCGCGAACTATGACTACACCGGCGTGAGGAATTTCATGTCGGCCGGCGAGCCCCTCAATCCCGAGGTGATCAAGGTCTGGGAGGAGGCAACGGGGAGGACCATCCGCGAGGGATACGGCCAGACCGAGAGCACCGTGCTCGTTGCGAACTATCCCTTCATCAGGGTCAAGCCCGGCTCCATGGGCAGGCCGGTGCCGGACCTGACCATCGACATCCTGGACGAGGACTTCAGGCCCTTACCTGCCGGAGAGGTCGGATACATCTGTGTCCGGGTGAACGAAAAGAGACCCGTGGGCATCTTCGAGGGGTACCTCGAGGACCCTGAAGAGAACGCGAAGGTCTTCCAGCACGGCTGGTACAGCACCGGCGACAAGGCGACGAAGGACGATGAGGGCTACTTCACGTTCGTCGGCAGGGGCGATGACATCATCAAGGCATCGGGCTACCGCATCGGCCCCTTCGAGGTCGAGAGCGTGATCCAGGAGCACCCGGCAGTGGCGGAGAACGCCGTGGTCGCGAGCCCGGACCCGATCCGCGGCGAGATCATCAAGACGTTCATCGTGCTCGCGCCGGGGTACAAGGCGTCGGACGCCCTCGCCCGGGAGATCCAGGACTTCGTGAAGACAAAGACGGCGCCCTACAAATATCCGCGCGAGATCGAGTTCATGGACGAACTGCCCAAGACCGTGAGCGGCAAGGTCAAGCGCGCCGTGCTCCGGAGCCGAGAGGTGGAGCGGAAGCTGGGCAAGCCCGGGCTCGGAGGACAGAAGGTATAAGGGATGAAGGGACTCACGGAAAGCGAGGCCCGGTTCCGGGCGCTCTTCGAAAACGCCGCTGTCTCGTTCCTCATTCACAACAGTGAGACCGGGGAACTCATCGAGGCCAACCGCAAAGCGGTTGAGGACTACGGTCTGAGCTCCTTCGAAGAGCTGAAGGCGATGGACTACTGGCTGCCGGAGCCTTATTCCCTCCGGGATGTCGCGCGATGGGTCCGCAAGGCCGCTGCGGAAGGCCCGCAGCGCTTCGAATGGAAGGACCTCGACCGGGAGGGGCGGACGTATTGGCGCGACATCTCCCTGAAGAGAATCGTCCTGAACGGTGTTCCCCGCGTCATGGCCATCACTCAGGACATCACCGAACGCAAGCGGGCCGAGGAGTCGCTGAAACGAAGCGAATCGGAAAATCGCATGCTGATCAACGCGCTTCCCGACCTGCTGTTTCGCATATCCCGCGAGGGTACGATACGGGACTATCGCAGCTCCGACGCTTCGACATTGTACGTTCCGCCCGACGTGTTCCTGGGGGAAAAAATCCAGGATGTTCTTCCCGCGCCGATCGCCGGCCGGGCGATCGAGCTCATGGGCCAGGTGTTCGCGTCAGGCAAGCCGCGAACGCTCGAGTACGAACTAAACGTGCACGGCGAAGCGCGATTCTACGATGACCGCATTGTCTTTCTGGACCAGGACGAAGTATTGCATGTCATTCGCGATATCACCGAGCGCAAGCGGGCGGAGGAGGCGCTGAGGGTCAGCGAGGAACGGTTCCGGAAAGTATTTCATACAAGCCCCGATGCGATCATTATGAGCCGGTACAGCGATGGCGGACTAGTCACCGTCAATGAAGGATTCACGCGCATCCTGGGATATGCCGAGAAGGAAGTTGTCGGCAAGACGACCGTCGCCTTGAACATATGGGTAAACCCCGACGACAGGATGAGGCTGGTCGAGGTCCTCCGAAGAACGGGCGAAGTGAAAAACCTCGAAGCTTCTTTCCGCCGGAGGAACGGGACGGTCATATGCGGCCTC
>DATIZR010000079.1 GCA_035516965.1 Nitrospirota bacterium | reverse complement strand
AACTGAGCCACTTCTCCGTTGATTGCCTGTGGGTTTACCTTGGTACGTTGTGCAAATCCACTGTTGGATTGCCGGTGCGCGATCATGTCTCCTGCGGCAACTGCAAGCGTATGCAGGTATTCCGCGGAAAAATCAGGCCCGAGGTAAGCCCCGTGTCCCCAGACCGTCCCATTCTCCATCAAGCCGTACTTGAGGAATACCTGCTGCCCGGCAATGATGTCTTCCCCGGTGAAGACCAGATCCCCCGACGGGCTCATGACCTTTTCCGGAACAGGCGGTGCGTCCCGGTAACCTTGAGCAGCAAGCCAGATCAATACCGTAAAACACGCAGTCAGGACCAGAATGACCGAATTTTCCCACCACGAAGAAAGCGGTTCTCCTGCACTCGTTTGTTCGTTCATAGGAATGGACCTTTCATCGAAGTGAATTGACGAGCCTCTTGCTGCACGAAAGCTGCTTCTCTTCAGGCTGATGGCGATAAAATGAGATTCCTGTCATTAAGCTCTGCTCTTTATTTTTTCCTCGAATTCTTCCGACATTTCCAAAAGGATCCATTCTTCTCACCCCCTTGTTCAGCCTCGTATTGAGGCTTCTATCCCTTGCCTATCAAGATGCGGCCCCGAAATGCTAAGGGCTTTGCCTGATGAATTGCCCATCCGGGGTCCCGGGTTCCTTCTACTTCAAGTTCCACCGCTGTCGTTGCCCCTCCTGCGCCGAACTGGATGCCGCCTCGGGTTTGGACTTGAGCCCCGCCTTCCCGACCTTCTCGACGAGCGGGGGCCAGTCGTCGGTCGATAGGATGAGCTCCGCTGTATTGATTTCTTCAAGGTGTGCAACCGCATGAACGATCCTTTGGTCGGTCGGAAGTTACAGAGGCAACGCGCTCCTTCGCCTGGGGTGTGGTTCGTGAGCGGATTCAGCCGATTCCGGCCCGGGATAAGTTATCTTTGTTCCCATGACATGGGCCCAGGGGGTCATTGTGTGCGCCTTCGCGGACGTCTTGCTCATAATGTCCATGACCGTTATCCCGCGAGCGAGCAGTGCATCAGCAATGAGCGAGCGATGGCAGCGCCAGGGCACCGCTTCCGCGCACATGATCACCGTGGGCTGCTTTACAGCCGTTTCGACGAGCCTATTCAAACTCCGTTCAAAATCCGCCGTCTGCATGTAGTCTGCGAATCCCCGAAACGAGGCATTTTCCCAGGCTTTGTTGATAGAGTCATTCTTTGCGCGGCGAAGCCCGCCAAGACCCGGCAAATGCTCGTAGCCGACGTCCTTTCCGTGCAGCGCCGCAGCCAGGGTGTCGCTGTTATATTGAGGGTTGTGACGGGATTTCGGAATGGTCCTCACGTCGATGACGAATTCAATGCCATGGGCCTTCAAGATAGCCGCAAACTCATCCATTGAATGCGTGGAATGTCCGATCGTATAGATCGTCACACTGGTTTTCGCATGCTCTTCTGCCATGGGGAATACCCATATGCCTGAATGCTTTGTAATCGAAAGAGTGATGCTGCGCTCGATACAAAGCTCAAAGGGATGGGACGTCGACGGGAAGGTACGGGCAGATACCGACAGAATAAAAAGGACTGCCTGTGCAGCGTTCTGCTCCATTTCTTCTTCGTTGCACGTCCAGCACAGCCTCTCCTTCACATGCTTTTTAGGCGGTACTTGCTTTTTTTATTTTTTTAAGAGCCGAACCCTTGTGCATGGCCAGGTGTTCAGTCGTATCGCTCTTGATCAAATACTGAGGCTCTTCTTTCGAGGCGTGGACCGTGTATCCTTTGAACGTGATGACGGATGTTATTTTTTTCTTGATCGTTCCCCGTACTCGGCCTGCCTCAGAGTTCCAAGCGACATGATCCCCCGTTTTGATGTCGTGCGCCATTGGTATGGTCTCCCGCTAATTTTCCATCTGTGATCTCTGCAGTCGCCATGGCCGGCATGCTGCGGCGTTGTTGTCCGCAAAAACAACGTGATTCCTCGAGCCGGAACAAGATCCAATAATACAATAGCTCCCCCTCATACTATGTCAATACTCGTTAAGTATCATAAACCAACGTTTAATCTCAATACCTTCAGTTAACGCGCACCATTGGCCTGGCGCTAAGTCGTAATCCCTCCGCGCCGATTCTCAAACGAGGATATATAATTATGACAAGAAACTTACCAGAAGTATGACTAATTCCGACATCCGGCCTTGGCAGCGTCGGGCGGATCATTCGCCGGGGGGCTGCAGCAGAAGCGGAGGTGTTGCATGTTCGGCAGGCGCATTACGCTATTCACCCTGCTTGGGTTCGCAGTGCACGTCGACATGAGCTGGCTGATTCTTGGCGTGCTGATCACCTGGTCGCTGGCTTCCGGGGTCTTTCCGTCCATGCATCAGGGGCTCGCGCCGGCAGCCTACTGGATCATGGGCATAGGCGGAACGGCCGGATTCGTTGTCTCCATTATCATCCATGAACTCTGCCACTCCCTCGTGGCCCGCAGGTTCGGCCTGCCCATGAAAGGGATCACCCTCTTTGTCTTCGGCGGCGTGGCGGAAATGGACGACGAGCCGCCAAGCCCCCGGGCCGAGTTCTGGATGGCCATCGCCGGTCCCCTTTCGAGCGTCGCGCTCGGTTTCCTCTTTAACCTCGTATCGGACATGACGGAGCAGTTCTCCGTGCCGGCTGCGGCGGTGCTCGGGTATCTCGCCGTGATCAACTGGGTCCTTGCGGGCTTCAACCTGATCCCGGCCTTCCCGCTGGACGGAGGGCGGGTGCTGCGTTCGGCGCTGTGGCGAAGGATGAAGAGCCTGCGCAAGGCCACGCGCATTGCATCGCAGATCGGTTCGGGCTTCGGCGTCTTCCTTATCATTCTCGGCGTGGTGGGCGTGATTCGCGGGAATGTCATGGGAGGCCTGTGGCAGTCAATGATAGGGATGTTCCTCCGCTCCGCGGCAGAAATGTCGTATAAACAGGTCCTGATCAGGCGTGCCCTTGGCGGTGCAACCGTTGCTCAGGTCATGACCCGTGACCCCGTCGTTGTCGCGCCCTCCACCACCATCCGTGCGCTGGTCGAAGACTACGTGTACCAGAGGCACTTCAAGCTTTACCCGATCATGGACGACGGACGGTTCGTCGGCTGCATTACGGTCGAACGCATCAAGGAGATTCCGCGCGGGGAGTGGGACCGCCGCACCGTGGGCGAATTCGCCGTCGAATGCACCGGCCGGAACACCATCGAGCCGGATGCCGATATGCTGAAGGCCCTGTCGCGGATGACAGGCTCAAATACAGGCAGGCTGATGGTCGTCGACAAAGGGCGCCTGCTGGGCATCATCAGCCGGAAGGACATCATGGACTATATCTCGGTCAGGATGGACTTGGACGGCAATAACGAAGCATGACGCGGAGCGAGACGGGACAGATATTTCTCCCGAGGCTTCCCGGGGCGCTTGATAGCTGACCTTTGTTGCAGTAAAAACAGCCAAGTTGGAAATATTTTCTTCCGCCCTTGACATGGCTCTGGAATTATTCTAATTATTATTAGAGATGTATGCTGTCGGACATTCCTTGTTGCAGGAGCGAGATTCCAATGGCAATTGCCGCAAAAGACATCATGCTGAAGGGTACGAACCTTCACGTCAATGACAGGGGCGCAGCGCTCGTAAAAAAACTGTCGAGCCGGTATCGCGCCTGGCCGGTGGTGAATGACGATTGCCACGTTGTCGGGATCATCGTGGAAGAGAGCATCCTCGGAGCACTTCGGGACACGAAGGCTTTATTCCGGTGCACTGCCGGTCAGCTCATGACCTGCGGGCACCGCGGCCACGATCACGCATGTGAAAACCCGGTCATGGTATCGCCGGACACGCCGATGGATCAGGTCCTGCAGACCATGCGGAGGGAGCATCTGTCCGTCGTGCCGGTGGTCAGGGACCGCGTCCTAGTAGGGGTCATCAACAGGGGCGATCTAAAACGATGACATTTTCCGGCCCGGCGTGGGCGGCATGCCATGAGAGGTGATATGGCAATGAAGACTCGGGAGGAATACATCGACAAGATGGCGGAGCAGCTCAAGGCATGGTCAGCAGGCATCGACGAACTGCAGGACCGGGTGAGCGTAGTGAGGGCCGATATGAAAGCCGGATATGAGAGCCGCATTCGAGAGATCAGGGACAGGCGTGAGGCTGTTGCACGAAAGATCCAGGAACTCGGGGAAACAAGCGAAGAAGCCTGGGATGCCCTGAGGGTAAGGCTCGATTGTGCTTGGCTTGATTTTACGGACGCCTTGACATCCGCGCGGGAAAAGTTCAGGAAAGCCGCCTAGAGACCGCTAAGGACATTCGCGCAGCTTTACCCGACGAAGAGAGCTGGTGCGAGCTCTGGAGGTTCTTCGCCAGCGTGCAGTTTCTTTGAGCAGCATCAAGTCCTATCGGCATGTTGCCTTAATCACGGTACACACTAATATTCTTCTGAGCTCCGCGGAGAATCCCACATGGAACGCGTGATGGCAGACCCCTTCCACTTCGTTCAGGGTGACAGAAGAAGGCTGGGGAGCAGTCAGCTGACCAAAAACGGAAGGCCTGCTCATGTGTTCCGCTCCTTCTCTTCCCTGAGGTATACGGTCCTGTGCGGATAGGGGATCTCAATACCTGACTCCCTGAACCGCTTCAAGATCCTCTTCCGCAGCTCGTGCTGGGCGAGGTATTGATCGGTAAACTCGGCGACCTGGCAGTTGAGCGTGAAGTCCAGCGAGCTGGCGCCGAAACCGGGAATGAACCGGACAAAGGGTTCCGGATCCGCGAGCAGGCCGGGGATGTCCGCCGCGCCTTTTTTGGCCTCTTCTACCAGGGTCCGCTCCACCTGCTCGGGGTCGGATGAATAGCTCACGCTGACGGGAATCGAGAGGGACATCTTCTTCTCCGGCAGGTAATAGTTCGTGACAACGCTCTGCGCCAGC
Source organism: Nitrospirota bacterium (assembly GCA_035516965.1). Lineage (NCBI taxonomy): Bacteria > Pseudomonadati > Nitrospirota > Nitrospirota bacterium. The sequence continues at coordinate 626 of DATIZR010000079.1, read as the reverse complement.
TTGCTGTTCGGGATCACGACGATGTTGTTCGGCAGCATCCTGACCCTCGTGGTCCTCCAGGTGATGTCCTGCACGTAGCCCTCCTGCCCGGTCTCGAGCCTGATGAAATCGCCGACGCGTATCGATTTTTCCATCAGCACGTGGATGCCGGCGAAAAGATTCGCCAGGGTGTCCTGGAGCGCAAGTGCCACGGCAAGGCCGCCCACGCCCAGTGCCGTGATGATCGGGGTGATGGAAATGCCCATGACGCCCAGGACCACGAGCACCCCGAGCGAGATGATGCTGCCCTTCAGCAGTCCGTACGCGAGGCCGGTCGTCGGATGCGGGAGGTTGGACTGCAGAATGTAATATTTGAATACCCTGCCGGACAGGTTCGCGGCGGCAAAGGTCACGGACAGGATGAGGATAACGTGAATGGCCTTGAACAGGTAGGACGCATACCGCTCAGAGAGGTCGGAGAAGGCAATGCCGAGGTAGATGCCGAGGGCGACGATCCACAGGATGGACGGACCCTTCAAAGACGAGAGGATCATGTCGTCGAACGTCGCTGACGTCCTCTGCGCCCAGCGATGAATGAGCCTGACGACGAGAGACCTGATCACCAGCAGAACCGCAGCGGCGATGAA
>DATIZR010000078.1 GCA_035516965.1 Nitrospirota bacterium | reverse complement strand
ACGCCCATGCAGAAGAACCCCGCGTTGTAGCCGGTCAGTTCCTTTTCAAGGCCGCTGAAATCGGAAAAGTCCTGATGCAGGACCTCTTTCAACTTGTCATGGCGCTTTCCGCAGGTCCGCCTGCTGATGGACAGGACGGATTCCACGGCGGGATGGAGAAGGCATTCGTGCAGGACTCCTTCGCCGACCATGCCCGTGGCCCCGGTTATGATCGCTCGTATTTTCATGGAAGAACGCCTCCGGAAAATCGTTCCCGCATTCCTGGCCTTACCCTCGACACGGGAGGCTCATAGCTGGTTATAATAGGTCATCGCCTCGCGCAGGAGTTCTTTGATATCTTCGCTACCCTCTTTCCTGCCGAAGTTATTTCATAGCCGCCGCAACTGACGCTGCCAATGATGTCGTCGGCCGGTTGATGAGTTTGCTCAGCTGATGGCCGTCATCGAACAGCCCTCCCTTGGAAATGCCCGTGTCGGAATTGGAGAGCAATGCGGCGACCGGTTCCGGCAATCCCGCTTTCACGAGAACATTCTTGAACTCGGCTTCCGACAGGTTCACATACTCGATCTTTTTGCCCGATTGTCGCGAGATCTCAGCCGCCAGCTCCGCCAGAGTGTAGGCGGCATCACCGGCCAATTCATAGACCCGTCCTGCCTGGTTCTCCGCGGTCAGAACAACGGCAGCCGCTTCCGCATAATCAGCGCGTGCGGCCGAGGCAACGCGGCCTTGGCCCGCGCAGCCGTACACTGCGCCGTACGCCAGTATGTTGGAGATGCCGGCCGTATAGTTTTCGGTGTACCAGCTGTGACGCAGCAGCGTAGAAGGAATGCCTGATGCGCGGATCAATCCTTCCGTCTCTTTATGTTCAGCGGCGAGGCCGAGCGGTGAGGTGTCGGCGCGCAGGACGCTGGTGTAGGCCAGGAGTTTCACGCCCGCCCGTTTGGCCGCGTCGATGACGGAACGATGTTGTTTCGCGCGCTGCCCGATCTCGCTCGAAGATATCAGCAATACTTTGTCCGCGCCTTTCAGCGCGTCGTCCCAAGCCTGCGGCTGGTTGTAATCTGCGAAGCGCACGTGCACGCCCAGTGCCGCGAAGTCCTTTGCTTTTTCCCCATTTCGCACGGAAGCGATGATGCCGGAGGGAGGCACTTTTTTAAGCAGTGCCGCGATGACCAAGCGTCCCAAATGCCCGGTGGCTCCAGTAACAGCGATCATAACGACTCCTTTCGAGAGCGATGATAGTGGTTGCCTTTCATGCAGCAGGGATGACTGAACCAATTATATCATTGCGGAAGAGGATGTGTCAGACAACACCGGAGTAACGGATGCGGAGGGGACAGCCATGCTACAAGGGACACAGCGAATACGGCATGGAGACATCGGAAGCGGCGTCGCCACGTCTCTGTTGCACGAGGTCGGTCACCAGGGATCGGACCTGCTCGACCTCGACGATTCACCGCGGTCGGTAATTCGGCCGGGGAACGATGCAGCGCCGGGTCGCCTTTACGCGCGTTGCCTATGGACTGGAGTTGAGCGCTTCGATGTTCTTTCGCTAAGAGCAAGGCTGGTATTTTACCTCATCTCATGTCTCATCCTCGGCATATCCGATCGTCTGTCCGAAAAGCGGACGCTGATGCGGTTTCAGCTTTACCTCTTTCGCAAATGCCGTTTTGTCGCAATTGTGAAACCACGCAGCGAGTCCCAGCGAAGCCGATGCCAGATACACATTCTGGGCGATGAGGCCGGTATCGACGAAGAAGTAAGACTTCTGGATCTCCGGATCATGGAGCCCCGGTTCGTCGAATCCCGCTTTCTTGAACCGGTCGATATCGACGACGTAGACGAGGCGGACGGGGGCCTTTGCCCCGGCCGTTCCCTGCCCGGGCCCGATGGCCAGGGAGCGGCTGTCCCCCGAGGCCGCCGGAATCAGCCGAAGAGACTCAGGTTCATACAAATACGTGCCTTCCTCCCTCGCGACGTAGACGAAGATCTCCTGTGAATTGCTCGCCGATCCCGCAGTCCTGCCCGGTCCTCCGAAAGGTCCCTTCAGGCGATTGACGCCCTGTGCCGCCCAGAGGATGTCCGACAGCATCTGCAAGGAGATCGCCTTCCCGCCGATGGCGCGGGAAGTCCTTCTGGCCTTCAGTGCTTCGAAGACCGTCAGGCAGCGGTCAAAGAGCGGTTCGGGAAGTGCAACAGGCTGGAGGTCACTTATCGGGCTCTTGCTCATGGCATTCCTCCGGGTCCGCCGGATCACCAGGACGGCTTCAGCAGACGACCCTCCGATTCACCGCGAGGCTCGGAGAGGATCTTCGCTCCGTCCCCATGGAATATCATCTCAACATCGTTTTCCAGTCCCCTGATGACAGTCGGGATGTACTCCGGGAGACCGATCCCTCTGAACTTGAGATGGGCGTCGCGTCCCGCCTTGTTCAAACCGGTGTCCACCATGGACGGAACGATCTCAATGACCCTGACCGACGTGTCCCTGAGCTGCTGCCGCAGTACAAGGGTATATGCGTGGATCGCGGCCTTTGTTGCGCTGTAAATGGGCGCATGAACCATCGGCATGAACGCGAGGCCTGAGCTCACGTTGATGACCGCGGCAGACTGCCTGCTCATCAGAAGGCCTATGAAGAGAGCCGTCAGCTCCACTACGGAAACGAAATTGATGGCGATCTCGTCTTCCCCCGACTTGAGTCCGTCATGGCCCTTTTTCAGATCGACATATCTCTGGATGCCTGCGTTGTTGACCAAGATGTCAAGGTCGGGGAAACGGCGTATGACTTCCGCAGCAAGATCCTTCCTTTGCAGGCCATCCCCGACATCACAGGGCAGTGCCGTGATCCCCGGGTACTTGTCCTCCACCGTTGACAGCCTTCTTTTGTCGCGTCCGCAGACGATGACCCTGCTTCCGCGTTCGTAAAACGCCTCGGCAATGCCGAGCCCGATGCCGTTGGTACCTCCCGTCACGAGAACGGTCCTGCCTGACAGTTTCATGGTAGCTCCTGATCGAGGCCTGAGGACTGATGAGGTCCCTAGCTGATCCCTGTTTTAGACCAACGGTAACAGGCTGCTAAAATCATTGTCAATTCCCATCAGATCCAAATAAAGAGAGATCATGCCCCTATGATGGGTTTGATGATTAAATATGTGCAGGATCGATCCTCCGACATTTTTACTGACCCTTTCTCCTTTTGTATTCGCGAATGATATTATTTCCCCCAAATCACTTTCAGCAAGCTCATCTGCAAGCGTGATCAGTTTTTTATCCAGTTCCTCCCTTTTAGAAATGTAGCTGGAAATATCATCAAAAGGCTTGGAACCATAGTTTAAGTTCTGATCAAAAAGGGGATCTTTAATATATTGAAAAGCTCTGAATTGGCCGAATCTCTTCAGCCAGTTGTAATCACTGATATAAATATGACTGCATAATTGCCCTATGGTCTTGAAGTATCCTGCAAACTCCTGATTCCACTGCGCGCTACTTAAATTACGAATTATGCCATCCATTTTTTGATTTGCCGTTTGATTATACCGTGCCAATAGCTTGCATGTCTTAATATCCATATAGCCTCCCGATCCGGGATATGAGCAGGTACGACTCGTAATCCTTCTTGAACCTCCGACTTTTAAGCGGCCTGAAGTGATCTCCCCGGTCATGATCGCAAAAAGCCTCTTCGCTGTTATATAGTTTAGCAAAAAAAGATGCCATGACGGATCTGTTCTGTCGGAGGATAGTCGCGGTCATCAGCGTCAAAAATGCATATCAGTCCCTATCGCTAAAAATACATAATAGTAGTGTGCCCGGAAAGGACGTATAAATTTACCCTGCCGCCTCTTCATTGGTAAAGATCTGAGCTAAGAGGTACGCTCCTGGAGAAATTGCTGCGCTTCCGAAAGCTTCGGGATGCCCGCCCTTCCGCCGAGCTTCCTGCACTTCATTGCGGCAACGGCCGACGCGAACCGGATCGTTTCTTTGAGCGGCCACCTCCGAAGGAGACCGTAGAGAAAGCCGCCGTGAAATACGTCGCCGGCGCCGGTCGTGTCCACAGTCTCGACGGGAAAGGCAGGGCAGGAAATGATTTCATCGTCTGCAAAGGTAACGCTCCCACGGCTGCCCAGGGTTATCGTCGTGATGCCGAAACCGTGCTTCCTGACCTCCTGCCCTAATACTCCGGGATCATCCTTCCACCCCAGCTCACTCGCAAACTCTTCAGATCCGACCACATAATCGCAGAGCCGGGCAAGCTCAAGCGTTCCCTCTCTGACGCGGCCCGCATCAAGCATGATTGGAATGCCCGCTTTCCTGGCCTGATGCGCAGCGAACAGCGAAGCGTCCTTCATCAGGCCGTCAAGGAGAAGAAACTCGGCATTGCTCGGGAAATCGGGCGGCAGTTCTTCAATCCGGAGCGGATCGCAGGATGGCCGTTTCCAGAAGATCGTACGCGACCCTATCGATCTATCGATAGCAATGAATGCCGTCTGGGACGAGGCGTTAGATCGCTTGACCATGCCGGTGACGTCGACTCCTTCTTCGATCAGGGACTGCCGGATCGCCGCGCCTTCCCGGTCATCTCCAATAACACCGAAGAACCGGCAAAAAACGCCAAGACGCGACAGCGCAGCCAATGCCGTTGCGACCGGTCCCCCTCCCTGCTCTTCCCACGCAAGCACTTCTTTTTTTGTATCGGCTTGTGGAAAGCGATCGACAACTGCGAGCATGTCCCAGGCACACTGCCCGATCCCCACAACGGCCATAACGAACCTCCGATTGACCTGCCCCTAAATGTTCCGAGTTTTCCCTATCGTACCAAACTGTGTGCCTGGATGTCGCAATAAAAACTTTGATCTGGTATTCCCGCTTTTGGTACAAATTTAAAAAAACTTGACTGTTTTTAAACAGTTTATTACACTATGATGCATATTCGGAATTCATCTCTCTACCCTTGTTACTGGAGTACTGGGATCGCAATTTATGGTTCTCACTCGTGTGAATAGCAACAACGCTTCCCAGCGGAAATTCCTGCTCGTTGTTGACGGTAACAAATCAAGCTCGTCAGGCATAAAAGCCCTTCTTAAACAATTCCAGTACAAGGTCTGGTCTGTCGATACCGCTGCAGAAGCTTTTGAGCTGAGCGATATCGTTGCGCCTGCACTCGTCATCGTCGGACAAATCGAGGACATGACGCAGGTCGATTTTATCAGAGCGTTCAAGCGATCCAGCGCATCAGGCCCGGCTTCAGTGCTCGTCGTCACGAGCGGGAAAGATGCAGTCCACGAGATG
>DATIZR010000077.1 GCA_035516965.1 Nitrospirota bacterium | reverse complement strand
TCCTCCCTCTCGGAAAACAACGGGCAGATCAGTATCGACGGTACGGCGTTCACGAACAATGACGTCGTTCATTTTGTCGACAACCTCAAGGCCGATCCCTCTATATCGGATGTCTTCCTGCAGGAGACGGCCCAGATTTCCCAGGAAGGCGTGGAGCTGTATCGCTACAAACTGCAGTTTATCTTCAAGGGAGTCTCATGACGCCGCTTCTCGCTAAAATAACGACGCAAATCCAGAAGATCCCGACGAAAACCAGGATTTACGCGTTTGTCGCATTCCTCCTTGTCCTCGGCGTCCTCTTCATCTATTTCTACCATATCCCCATGACCGACCAGATCAAGCAGCTCGAGAAGGATGTGGCAGGCCTCCAGGTGACCATCCGGGCCAATGACGACAAGATCAGGAAACTGGCCGAACTCAGGGCGGAGGTCAAGGGGCTGGAGGCACGCCTCAAACTGCTTACCGAGCAGCTCCCGCCAGGCTCTGAAGTGTCCGGCCTTCTCGTGCAGATCCAGAACCTTGTGAACCAGTCCGGGCTTTCGTTGAAGCTGTGGAGGCCTGACCGTCGGCGGGCGCATCCGAGCGGCCTGTACGAAGAAATCCCCATTACCATGGACCTCGTCGGCAGCTACCATGATGTGGCGCTCTTCTTTGACCGTGTCAGCAAGTTGACGCGGATCGTGAATATGCTGAATCTCAGAATGGGCGGGGCGTCCCGGAACAAGGCCGGCGCCATGGACATCCATATCAGCTGTATGGCCATGACGTTCGCCGCAGTGGAGAAAAAGCCTGATGTACCCAATGTACCCAAAAAAGCCAATTAGCATGCAGGGCATCCTCCGGATCGCCATGCCGCTCGCAATCGTTCTGTTCGCGGGATGCTCCGAACCGGCGAAGGCGCCCACGCCTGTTGGCGGGAGCCAGCCGGTCAAGAAACAGGCGATCGCCTCCGCGCCGATCACGACGACGGAAGCGCCGAAGCCCGTGGAAAATGCCCCTCCGGTTTACAGCTACAATCCGGCCGGCCGGCGCGATCCCTTCGCTCCCATCATCGAGAAGGAGCTCACGAAAAAGGCTGCCAGCAGCGAGAGGCCTCCCTTGGAGCGCTATAACATATCCGAGTTCAAACTAAGCGGGATCATATGGGGCGGCTTCGGGTACAACGCGATGCTCGAGGGGCCTGACGGTAAAGGGTATTTTGTCCGGGTCGGCACGATCCTGGGGCCGAACCGGGGTACCGTCAAGAAGATCACGCAGTACTCGCTCGTGATTGAGGAAAAATACAAGACCTATACCGGCGAAACGGAGCGCAAGGAAATTATAATGGAACTCCGGAAAAAACAGGAGGCGATGCCATGAAGTATGAACGACGGCGCCTGATCGTATCGATGATAATCCTCGTCTTTCTCGTCCAGATGTTCTCTGGGTGCGCTGCAAAGTCTCCTGCAATCGGACAGGCCGGGGCGATGGTTACCATAACCAAGATCGAGTCCCGCGATGCTGACGGCAAGACAGAGATCGTGATCGAAGGGTCCGAGCCGATTCTTCAATACACCTCCTTTCAATTGACGGAGCCCCTCAGGCTGGTTGTGGATGTAGCCGACGCCGATGTCAGGAAACTGCAGGAAAAGATCCCGGTTGGCAAGGGCGCCGTCGTCGATATATCTCCGAGCCAGATGGACAATACAGCAAGGCTCGAGATCGGCCTGAACCAGACCGTTGATTCGAAGCTCTACCAGGCGGGCGGAAAGCTGATCGTGGAGATCGCCAAACCAGCGGAAGAGGCCGTGAAGCCCGCTCCGCTCCCTGCTGCTACCGCGACGGCCGAGACAACAGCTCCAGTGGAACCGGTTGCTGCCGCTGCGGTGGAAGGTCAAAAGCAGGAAGCCCCGAAGCCCGAAAAAGGCACGGCTTCCGTTGTATCATCGGTGAAGGCCACCGCCGGGAAGGGCGGCGTCAAGGTGATCATAGCCGCCAATGGCACCATAGTCCCCAACACGTTCATGATCGACGGCAAGAGGCTGGTGATCGATATCCCGGGAACGCAGAGCAAAGTACGGCCGAGCGTCATTCCCGTGCGGAAAGGCGGGCTCGACAAGGTCAGGGTCGGCCAGCATGCGGCGCCCGACAAGAAAGTGCGCGTGGTGCTTGACCTCACGAAGCCCATGACCTACACAGCCACGCCCGAAGCGAACACGCTCGTGATAGCACTGGCATTAGCGCCTGCGACCGCGGCTGAAGAGAAGAAGCCCGAGGAAAAAGCCGCGACAGCGCCGGAGAAGGCCGCTGCTCCGGAAGCGGAAAGAACCGTGGAGGCCGAGAAGGAAGCAGCTACCCCAGCCCCTGAAGCGCCAGTCCCCCTTGCCGCAGCTCCGGCTCCCGCGGCGAAGCGGACGGCAGTCGTGAAGCCGGCAGCAGCGGAGCCTGAGGCTTTGATCGGCGGAGGGAAGTTCTCGGGGAGGAGGATCTCGCTTGACCTCCAGGACGCCGACCTTATCAATGTGCTGCGTCTCTTTGCCGACGTGGCGAATTTGAACATTATCCTGTCCCCCGATGTGAGGGGCAAGGTGACGGTGCGCATGGTGAACATCCCCTGGGATCAGGCCATGGACATCATCCTCAAGATGAACGGGCTCGGCTTCGTCCTGGAGGACAATATCCTGCGCATCGCGTCCGTCGGAGCCCTGACGAGAGAGGCCGAGGACGAGTCCCGGGCAAAGGAAGCCAAGAAAAAAGCGGAGGACCTGATCACCCGCATGGTCTCCATCAATTATTCGAAGGCCGCGGAGGTCAGCGGGACACTGAAAAAGTCGCTCTCCGCGCGCGGGGAGATCGTCGTGGATGACAGAACCAATACACTCATCATCAAGGACATTTCGCGGAACGTCGATGAGGTGCTGGCCCTTGTCAAGCTGCTGGACAAACCCATACCGCAGGTGATGATCGAGGCAAAGATCATAGAAGCCTCGACCACGTTCAGCCGCGACATCGGCATCCAGTGGGGAGGCACGGCGGTTGCCGATGCGGCCCATGGCAATGCCACCGGTTTCACGTTCCCGAATTCGATCGGCGTTACGGGCGGGCCGGGCATGGGCGCCACACCCTCGGGCAACGGCAATTTCCTGATAAACATGCCGGCGGCAGCCGGTCCGGGCGCGGGCGGCGCCATCGGCTTCACGTTCGGATCCATCACCAAGGCTCTGAACCTTGATCTCGTGCTTTCGGCCATGGAGTCGACGGGCGAGGGCAAGGTCATATCCTCGCCGCGGATCAGCGCGCTCGACAACAAAGAGGCAAAGATCTCGCAGGGCGAGTCCATTCCGTATTCCACCTCGATCTCAGGATCGACCCAGGTCCAGTTCATCGACGCGAACCTCGAGCTGACCGTCACCCCGCATGTAACGCCGGACCACAAGGTATTCATGAAGATCAAGGCGAGCAAGAACGCGCCTGACACGTCGCTCCTCGCACCCGGCAGTCAGCCTGCTATCAAAAAGAACGAGGCGACGACCGAGATTCTGCTCTCCGACGGAGAGACCACGGTCATCGGCGGCATCCTGGTCATTGACCGAGGATATACGATCCACAGCGTACCCTTCTTCGGAGACATACCTCTCATCGGATGGCTGTTCAAACAGAAAACGTCATCGGACAATAAGACGGAGCTCCTTATCTTCATTACGCCGAAGATCGTAAGGCAGGAGACGATATAGGCCAAGGTACTGTGGGAGCAATCCCCGCAAAATTGTGAAACGGATTACCCATCTAGTAAGTTCCAGCAATGGTTGTAAAACGCGAAGAACTGATCGCACAGTACCAATGACGTGAAAAAGCATATAGTTGCCGAGTGGCAGTGAAAGGCATTGAAGTTGCATAAAAATTACTGTCTGAGAGGTTAGACGATGAAACTGACCGTAAAGGTGATTGCAATTCTCCTCATGTCGGCAATGACCATACCTGTTTTTATGATGCACGGTTGCGGGAACAATAATACGACTTTGAACGGTGGCTCGTGCGGCGGCTGCTCAAATAGTCCTGCACCCTTTGGGTCGACGATAGTGGCAACAACACTCTCGGGTGCTCCTTCAGCGGCGACGGGCACCTGTTATCCCAGGGTGAGTTTCACGGTTCTTGGCTCTGACGGGAAACCCATGAGCGATATATGTATCGAATTTTTCACAGACGGAGCAAGCGCTATCGCCAAAGCCCCGGAAGCACCAGCCAGTTGCAATGAGGCCAGTCTTGCACCACTGACATCATTGGTAACACGAACGAATACGAGCGGAGTTGTCGTACTTGAGTTTCTCGTCCCTTCATCAACGGCGGGAACTACATTTTTTGTTGAAGGTGCATCGTGCGCGATCTCCACGGTAGCGGCAACGCCCGGTTCTGTCTAGCGCACGACCTGTGTGTTCTGGAGGTTCTCGATGAAGCTGAATAAACTTTCATTCGTGATCTTGTTGATGTTCTTGGGCGCTTTGGCAGCTTGCAAGGCTTCGAGTGTGGATTCAAGCAGCCTGGGCAATGTGATAGTCGGCGGGAGCGGAGGCAATGCCTCAGCCCTCATACTGACGGCGACTTCTCCATCCATCGCCCCATTGGGCACGACGAACATCACGGCGCGTGTCGTGGACAGCCTCGGCAATAACGTGCCCGATGGTACGGTCGTATCCTTTTCTTTTACTCCCGGCGACCAGGTAAAGGCCAGCTTGTCCGCGGGTAGTGCGGTTACGGCAGGTGGTACGGCCTCAGTGACGCTTACTGCCACTATATTCTCGAACGCCATAGCGACCGTCAATGCGAAAGCCGGCAGTGCGACGGGTAGTATAGCTATTACAATAACGGCGGGGGTCGGGGGGGGCAGCGTGGCCGTCTCAGCTGCGCCGTCCACGATCACGGTCAACGGCACCTCCACGATAACGGCAACGGTAAGAGACGCGGGAAATGCCTTGCTGCCTAACGCAAGCGTGAACTTCAGCCTGAGCAACAATACGCTGGGATTGCTTTCACTTACGACGGCAGTGACGAATTCTCTCGGTGTGGCAACAACGATTCTGACCGGAACCAATCAGGGCAGCGTGACAGTCACCGCGGCTGTCCCGTCGCTGGGCGCGACTTCGGGCCAGACAAATGTAACCATCAATCCTGTGGCGACGGTGCCTACCCTGACGATTTCATCGACCTCCTCGTCTATCCTGACATTCTCAACGACGACCATCAATGTTTCGCTGAGCGGCTTTACGCCTCCAGATACTATTGTTGGTCAAACAATAAATTTCTCCGTGGACAACCCGGGTGTTGTCACTCTCTCGGCTTTGTCAGCCGTAACGGATGGCTCCGGTCTAGCTTCTATCACGTTGACGTCAAAAGGATTGGTCACACCGGTAAAAGTGACGGCTTCGTTCGCTGGACCACCGGTCGTCAATGCGGGCACAACTCCTGGAACTGCTTTTACAACGATCACGATCGCTTCCGCCCCGCCGGACAACATAGTCCTGACTACAAATCCGACGCCGTCCATCTCCGTGTTCGCAACGGCCACGTTGAGCGCGTTTGTCACGGGCAACAGCAAGAGCGTTCCCGACGGGACCCTGGTCACCTTCATATTGAACGATACCACCAAGGGAAGTCTTTCTTCTACCATAGGCTCGACTGTGAACGGGATTGCTACCACGACTTTTGTCGCAAACAACAACGCCGGCTCGGTTTCCCTGTCAGCAGTGTCAGGCAGCGCAAGCAGCCCTGCTGCCACCCTCCTCATTGCCGCGGCCCAGACAGGAAGCATTCAGTTCGTATCTGCAACTCCGCAGGTCATAGGAATAGCGGGTACAGGTCAGGCGTCTACGTCAACCGTGATATGGAAGGTCCTGGATATAAATGGAAAACCCGTCGTTGACGGAACAAGAACTGATTTTACGATGCTCGGTCCGGGAGGCGGAGCGTATATAGGTGCGAATGCCGGTCAGACAATAGCGACAAGCGG
>DATIZR010000076.1 GCA_035516965.1 Nitrospirota bacterium | reverse complement strand
TGAGCAGGTTTTCGCTGAACCCCTGCATCCCGACAAGCTTCGCGTAATCCTTCGCTGCGTATGGCATGGTTACCTCCCGGTCATAGGGTTATGAAGAACAGTCGATACTAAATATATCAGAAAACGCGGGTATTGGCAGGCAGATTGTTGCGGGTTCAGCCGACCTGTTCGAAGGACGGTTTACCCACCTTGCAGACCGGGCATCTCCAGTCATCGGGAAGGTCTTCGAACCTCGTCCGGTGGTCCCTGTTCTTGTAAAGCCATTTACAGGCGGAGCAGCGCCACATGCCGAAGTCCTCGCGCTCGCCTTCCTTCCTGACGACCTCCCATCCCCGCGCGGTCCACTCGCCCAGCGGCGGGGGGTAATAGCCCGAGAATATCTTCTTGTCGCGGGCGTCCTCCATGGTCACTTCGACAATGAAGTCGCCCTTCCGCACGGTGTATCCCCAGGTGAAGAGTTCCTTGGCGCCGGGTTCCGCGGTCTTTCCCACATAGATGAGACCCTGCGCCGATTTTTTTACCTTCGACCAGCTGTAACAGCAGGGGAGCACGGCGGTGCATCCGCATTTCCCATTCCTGAGCTCCAGCCCGTCCACGCTGAAACCGCCGGGGATCTTCTCAATGCCGACCGTCATGTGTTCCTCTCCGTCGCGCTCCTGATCAATGGTTCGTCGTCTGCCGTTCGAAGACCTTGTGGTTGCAAAACACGCAGACGGTCTCGTCCTCCTGCGACCAGAGCTCCACCTCGCCTCCGCAGCGAGGGCAGGTAGTGATGAGCCCGCGGAGTTCTTCCACGGGCGCAATCAGGGTGTAGGGTTTCTTATGCGTTGAGGGGTTCTGTTTCATGGGCCTTCCTCCATCCCTCCCGGGCCAGCCGCTCCATCCGTTTGTTCCCCCAGTTCTTCAGCTCCTCGAAGTATTTCCGGGGATCGGTCTTTGCAAGCTTGATCAGTTCCTCCCGCTCCCGGGCCGAATCGATATGATCGTTCGGGTAGACACCCCGCCAGCAGCAGTATCCCTCATCGAACAGGAACTCCGGGTTTACGGCCCGCTCGCGCGTCACGGTTTTCGCCGCGAACCGGGCGATGTCCATGTCATACTCGATGATCCAGCCGTTGTCGGAGAGCATCGTCCCCGGATCATACCCGACGGCAGATGAGCAGGCAGGGCAGTAAAGCCTGCTGACCACCTCAACGGGGAGCAGATCGTCCTTGAAATTGAAACTGGCGCTGTTCTTGCCACAGGTGCATGTGATTTTATGGTCTACACACATGAAAGCCTCCTTGCTTTTGGTTATTTTGACCGCTTGCGGCAGGCCGGACACAAACCGCGGAACTCCACGTGGTTGTCCAGCATGGTGAAATCATGGCGAAGGCGCATCGGCAGCCTGACTTCGCAGGTCATCGGAACGTCCACGATGCGCCGGCATCCGACGCAGATCAGGTGGTTGTGCGCGACCGTGTCGGGGTCATAGCGTTTTTTCGCCGGGTCGACGGCTAGCTCCCGGACCGCACCCCTGTCCCGCAGGGCGGACATCGTATTATAGACGGTGGCAAAGGACATGGTCGGATATTTCTTCGAGACGGCGCGGTAGATCTCATCTGCCGACGGGTGCGCCTTGTTGCCCTCGAGATAGTCGAAGATCGCTATCCGTTGTGGCGTCATTTTTATTTGCTTGTCGCGGTTCTTTTCCATGTCGGGCCGGGAGCGAGTTCAGATTAGATAAATTCTAAACTAATAAAAATTCCATGTCAAGAGAAATGATTGTCCCCCGGGAACACCGGGCCGCTACGCTGGATCGGGGCCTTGCAGGCCACACGGCGGGATGCCACTTCTCCGGGATGGGATACGCATCAGGGACGACGCCTTACGGGAGGCGTCCGACATGCTCATGTTTTAGACAGGTGATTAAAATACTTGCTGGCTCAGCAGCAGTGAGGGAAGGCCCCTGTTCGGGACCGGTGAAATCAATGCGTAAAATCAGGGCGTTGCTCGTCTTGCAATCAGATGCCCAATTGGCATGCACATTGCTACTTACCATAGTGACCATAGTGAAGATTTCGAGCAGCATCGAACTATCCGAGGAGGAAGGAGAAGCTTGCATGAAACTGATCAAATGCATCATCCAGCCCTATAAGCTGGACGACGTAAAGGAAGCATTGGCGGAGCTGAAGGTGCAGGGTATGACCGTTTCCGAGGTCAAGGGGTTCGGCAGGCAGAAGGGCCACACCGAGCTGTACCGCGGAGCTGAATATACCGTCGATTTCGTTCCCAAGGTGGAGATCGAGATCGTGGTCCCCGATGCCATGGTAAAAACCGCTCTTGATACCGTGGTAAAAGCCGCACGGTCGGGCAAGGTCGGGGATGGGAAAATATTCGTCCTGAACGTGGAGGAGTCGGTCAGGATCAGGACCGGCGAATCCGGCGACACGGCACTGTAAGCTCGGGTTTCCGACTTTCGAGGGAGGATTGCACAATGAAAAAGATTGGATATGGAAAAGCGTTTGTAATTGCCGTTCTTCTCGCATTCCTGCTTGGGGCCGCTCCGGCCGTGATCATGGCAGAGGAAGCGGCAGCACCGGTGCCGGCCGCTACAGCGGCAGCTCCTGCGCCGAAGATCGACAGCGGGGATACAGCCTGGATGATCGTGGCCACGGCGATGGTCATGCTCATGTCCATACCCGGGCTTGCCTTGTTCTACGGTGGCCTGGCAAAGAGAAAGGATTCGCTCAATACGATGGCAATGACCTTTGTCACGTTCTGCATCGTAAGCGTGCTCTGGGTCATCTACGGCTACTCCTTCTCGTTCGACACGGATATCAAGGGCATCATCGGGGGAGCATCGAAACTGTTCATAAGGGGGGTGGGACCGAACAGCATCTCGGACCTGGCCAAGACGATCCCTGAGTATATTTTTATCGCGTATCAACTTACCTTTGCCGCCATTACCGTGGCTCTTGCCAGCGGCGCATATATCGAGCGCATGAAGTTCTCCGCGTGGCTGCTTTTTTCAGTGCTGTGGATGACGATTGTATATCTTCCCGTGGCGCACTGGGTATGGGGTAACGGTTTTCTTGCAAAGGCGGGAGCGCTGGACTTTGCAGGTGGTACGGTAGTGCACATCAACGCGGGCATTGCAGCGCTGGTGGGGGCACTCTTGCTCGGCAAGCGCCGGGAAAAGGCGATCATGCCGCATAACCTGACCCTCGTGGTGACCGGTGCCGGCCTTTTATGGTTCGGCTGGTTCGGGTTCAACGCTGGCTCGGCCTTGGCGGCAAGCGGTCTGGCAGGGGCGGCGTTCATCAACACGAACACGGCAACGGCCGTAGCCGCCATCGCATGGATGGTCGTTGAATGGATGCATTCCGGGAAGCCGACGGTGCTCGGCCTTGCATCGGGCGCGGTGGGAGGTCTTGTCGCCATCACGCCAGCCGCGGGATTCGTCAACATCAGCGGCGCGATCATCATAGGCATTGCGGCAGGGGTTATCCCGTTCTTTGCCGTTGCGAAAATGAAGCCGGCCTTTGGTTACGATGATACGCTCGACGCCTTCGGCATCCACGGGGTCGGCGGGACCATCGGTGCCATCCTGACGGGCGTCTTTGCCGATCCGGCAATCAACGAAGCCGGCAAGGGCCTCTTGTATGGAAATCCGATACAGGTCTGGATCCAGATCAAAGCGGTTGCAGTCACCCTGTTGTACAGCGGAGTGATGACCTTCATCATCTTCAAGGTAATCAAAGCCATTGTGGGCATCCGTGTCGACGGCGAGGATGAGTATGTCGGACTCGATGAAAGCCAGCACGGAGAGAAGGCGTATAACCTGTAGAAACGTATGGTCAAAAGAGAGGCGATCCCAGATCGCCTCTCTTTTAAGCTCATGATTATTTATTATTCATGTGCTCAAATAGTAATCACGAGAACCCCATAAGGAGACGTTATCATACCGCTCTTTTACGGATGGTAAATAAATGAATTCAACGTGTTTTGTCGTGAATGGCATTTGCACATGCCGTGGCATGAGCATTGCTTAATATTAGAACACGTGCGTGATTCATAATCATCCGTTTCGAGGGAGGTATTGATAATGTCTGAAAAGGGTTTCAGGAATGGGGTTTTTCTGCAGCTCGCGGGTGTGATGATTCCATCCCTCGCGCTTGCTCAAGGCACTGCCCCGGCGGCAAAGATTGATACGGGCGATACGGCCTGGGTCCTGGTCTCGACGGCGCTGGTCATGCTCATGACACCGGGTCTCGCCCTGTTCTATGCAGGCATGGTGAGGCGGAAGAACGTTCTCGGCACCATCATGCACAGTTTTATCGCAATCGCCCTGGTCAGCATCCAGTGGCTCCTGTTCGGCTATTCGCTCGCCTTCGGCCCCGACCTGAGGGGCATCATCGGCGATCTCAGCTGGGCCGGCTTGCAGGGCGTGGGGTTCGCCCCCAACGCAGACTATGCTCCCACCGTCCCGCATCTCGCGTTCATGATCTACCAGATGATGTTCGCGGTGATCACCCCGGCGCTCATCAGCGGCGCTTTTGCCGAGCGGATGAAGTTCTCGGCCTACCTCGTATTCTGCCTGGCCTGGACCACGCTCGTCTATGATCCGGTCGCTCACTGGGTCTGGGGCGCCGGCGGGTGGCTGAAGCATCTGGGCGTGCTGGATTTCGCCGGCGGAATCGTCGTGCACGCGACATCGGGGTTCTCTGCCCTGGCCGCTGCGCTCTATATCGGCAAGCGAAAGGGGTTCCTGGTCGAGCACATGCCGCCCCATGATCTGCCGCTGACCGTGCTCGGCGCGGGCTTGCTGTGGTTCGGCTGGTTCGGGTTCAACGCGGGAAGCGCTTTGTCTTCCGGAGGACTGGCCACCATGGCCTTCGTGACGACCCATACGGCCGCGGTCTCGGCGACGTTCACCTGGGTCCTCGTGGAATGGTTCCACCGCGGCAAACCGACCATGTTCGGCGCTGCCACGGGCGCCATTGCCGGCCTTGCCACGATCACGCCGGCCGCCGGCTTCGTCGGGCCCATGGCCGCACTTTGTATCGGTGCCGCAGCAGGACTCCTGTGCTACACGGCGCTGAATGCGAAGACGAAGTTCGGGTACGATGATTCCCTTGACGCGTTCGGGGTCCACGGCGTCGGAGGAACGCTTGGTACCATTCTGGCCGGCGTCTTCGCTTCCCTCGCCATCAACGCAGCGGGAGCGAACGGCTTGCTCTTCGGCAATCCCAATCAACTGGCGATACAGGCGGGTTCCGTGGCGCTGGTCGCGGTCTATTCCTTCGTCGTCAGCCTCGTCCTGTTCAAGGCTATCGACCTGGCTATGGGATTGCGGGTTACGAAGGACGAGGAGACGGAAGGCCTCGATATCAGCCAGCACGGGGAGAGCGGTTATACGACGTAAATTGCGGAGGCGAGGCATTGTGTATGCTGAGGCCGTTTCTGCCGGATAACTGCCCATGTACGCCTCAGGTGATTATTAAATGATCTCTGAGACGGGGCAAGCCTTCGGATTCAGCGCGTTGCAGGCAATGAGTTTCTTTCATTAGATTGTACGGTTGCACGTTCCGCCGCATACGAGGCGAATGGCATGAGCTTTGCTCATAAAAGGGGATGCGGGCGATCTGTTTGTTGATCATAGCGCGCTGCTCTTCTGCACCACGTACACGCCGACAAGGATCATACCGCCGCCGATGACCTGAAGCGCCGTGATCCGCTCGTTCAAGAACAGGGCGGCGAACACCACGGCCACCAAAGGCACGAGGTAGTGGTAGACGACGGTCCGGCTCACCCCGAGCCTTCTGACCCCGTCGTACCAGAGGGTGAAGGCGACGCCCGCGGAAATGAACGTCGAGAAGCAGAAGGCGGCCCAGGATTCGACCGGGATCGTGTTCCACGATTGCCGCGAGAGATCAGCCGCGCCAAGCGGGAGGAGCAGAATGGTGCCCGCCGCCATGCTGTAGGCCGTTATCTTGAGCGGCGAGTATTTCTCGACCAGCGGCCGCGCCATGATTGTATACAGCGCCCAGAAGAGCGCGGCGCAGAGCGTCAGGAGGTCACCGGCCATGTCCCGAAGCGAGAAGGTGACTCCGCCCGCGCTTTGGACGATGAGGAAGACGCCGGCGGCCGAGAGCGCCAGTCCGAGCGCCGCGGGCAGGCTGATGCCCCGTTTCCGGGTAAGGGCCAGGACGAGGGCGGCGAAGAGCGGTGAGGTTGAGATGAAGAGCGAAGAGTTCGAGGCCGTGGTGTATTTCAGCCCGAACATGAACAGCAGATTGTACATCGTGATGCCGGTGAAGCCGAGCCTGATGACCGGGCCGATATCGCTGCGGTCCATTGTCAGGGGCTGCCGGTAGGCCAGCATCGCCCCGGTGAGCAACAGCGAAGCGAGCGCGAACCGCGCGACCGTGAAGCTCAAAGGAGAAAAGTCGGCCAGGGCGTACTTCACGAAGGCGAAGTTGACGGCCCAGACGACAGCGACGAATAAGAGACGGGCGTCGAGCATGGCGATTGGCGCAGGGGGGCGTCGTACAGAGCGAATCGCGCACAGCATAAGGCCAGGAACTCGGAACCCCATGCTCCTCACGTATTGCGCCCAGTCAGCACAAGAGCACTATACCATGAAATCCCTTGAATACTCAAATCCGTTGTGATATCAATACCTCATGGGGACACTTTCGTCCAGGATACAGGACCTGACCGCGGACATTCTCACGGGCCTCGTTGACGGCGTGGTCGTAGCCGATGTGCTGGGGACGGTGCTGGTCTGGAACCGGGCTGCCGAGGAGGTGACCGGGATCGCATCGGCGGACGCGGCCGGGAAGAATATCGGGTCCGTATTTTCGGACAATCCCGCGGTCGTGAGCCAGATCACGAAAACGCTGTCAACGGGAAGGTCCTACTCCGACTATGATGCGGAGCTGGCTGTCAGGCATGGACCGCCCCACCCCGTGGGTCTTGTCACGAGCGTGCTCGAGGACGACAGCGGCGCTCCCGCCGGTGTGATCCTGACTATCCGCGATCAGGCCGGCGTCCGGGAGCTCAAGGAGCGCATGCGGCGGTCCGACCGGCTTGCTACCCTTGGCATGATCGCAGCGGGCATCGCACACGAGGTGAAAAACCCGCTGGTCGGGATCAGCGGC
>DATIZR010000075.1 GCA_035516965.1 Nitrospirota bacterium | reverse complement strand
TGAGCAGGGGGGAGCTGTTCGCGCCGTGCATTTCATGGCAACCCGTACATTCGGCGACGCCGCCGCTATGGAATGCGAAGCTGAGTCCGCTCAGGCCGAATACGATCGCGGCTGCAGCGACAAGGATGATGCTTAATTTGGCTATCTTCATTTAAATCCTCCAGTTAGTTTTGTGCTCCGGCAGCCCGGCCGTCCTGTTCCCACAGGACCCGAAGGCTTTGTGCCCCCACCTTGCAATGGGTTTACTCTTATCGGAGGATCTCGCCTGCCGGACTAATTCCGGCAGGTTCTCGAATGGTGCTGCCGTGATACCTGGTACTGCTCAACTGCCTGATACTGCTACGGTCATACTGTATACTGCCTGTCGTTTTTTGCCTTTCTTCATCACCTCCTCTTACGCTGGACAAGGGGCTCTCAGTTGTTGTACCGCATCCGGAAAACACTAACCCCTCTGTTGCTGGCCTGGGTCACGTAGAGCCTGTCACTGTTGTCGCATGCCAACCCATTCGGGACAACGGTATTGCCAGGAGCGTTGCCCCGTCCTCCGAACTCCAGCAGAAATTTGAAGTCCTTATTATAGACATTCACCACGCTTTTCAGTTTGTCCGCCACCAGGATGTTGCCCTGGCCGTCCCTGATGATGCTCGAGGCGATTGAGAATTTCCCCGGCAAGCTCCCCGGCTGCCCGAAGGACCGAAGGGTCCCTTCCGGAGACAGCACGCTTGCACTGAAGAGGACCGGCACGGTGAACAGCATGTTTCCCGATTCGTCCACGCTGAAGCCGCCCATCTGGATATCGCCGCGGTCGCTCTCCTTGAGTTCAAGCAGGCGGATGAGATCATAGCTCTTCTGCACCTCGCCGGTCAGGCCGGCAATGACGATCCTCAGGCTCATGGAGTCGGCAATATAGAACCGTCCGTCGTGATATTCCATGTAGACCGGCGTGAACGCTGAAAAATCCTGGGGCATGCCGGTAATGGCGATATGGCCGATAACCTCTCCCCGGAAATTCAGACGAGTGATCTCGTAGGTCGATACGGAAAGTCCGTTCTGGTACGTCAGGGCGAAGATAGTGCCGTCACGGTCGAAAGCAAGGGACTCGATTGTTCCCATCGTATCTGCTGCCGTGAACTGATAGACCTCCATGCCGTTGTCATTGAACACCTGTACGATGTTTTCCGAGAGCACATAGGCCTCATTGCGATACTTGTCGACGAACACCGATGCGCCTCCGTAGCGCAAGGGGCCGGTAAAATCAGACAGGTCATACAGGAACGATGTCGTCACTGCCTGCACCGGAGCGGGTCGGCTGAACAGCACCGCCAAGGTACACGCGACAATAATGCCGATGGTAATAAATCGTTTCTGTCCAGAGGTTCCCATAAGCTTTCGCCGCATGCTGCTGTGATCAACGGGCTGATCGGATCAGCCCCATCCGTTTCGCGGGGGGATGTTATCGTGCAATTCCTCCCGCATTCCTTCGGCGGCCCCGTCGTCTTCCGGTTCGGAAGACCCGTTGCTTTCCATCCCCCTTCTCACGAAAGGGTTAGGCTTTATCGGGAATATCGCTGTACAGCCTTAAGTTGTATGGATGATAGTGGTGAGGTTACTTCTATGCGCAGTATATAGCAAGGATCGTGCCGCTTGGCGGGATTGATTAATAGTGAATAAATATGGCACGTTAAAATAAGATACCCAAAAAAAGCTGCCGTTGATTCGATGTATTCACCAGTAGGTACGGTTTTTTTCCCTAGTTGGCTCTTGTTCTTGATACTTCACCGACCACCATTCCGTTGCACTTCGTTGCATCCCCGCTCATTTCCCTTCTCGCAGGCGGCCGCGAAATCGGCAAGCGCATCCGCCCGCCTGCCCGCGCCTTGATAAGCAATGCCGCGCAGGAGATGGAACAGGGACTGAGTGGGATCCAGCGACATTGCACGGGTAAAATCAGCAATAGCTTCGTCGTAGTGGTGAAGACGTCCGTAGACCTCTCCCCTGCCGCTGTAAGCATAAACAGCTTTGGGATTCAGATGAAGGGCATGCGAATAATCCTCGAGAGCGCGCTGCGTATCTCCGCTCTGCGCGTAGGCCAAACCACGGTTGGTGTAAAAAACATCGTTGTCCGGGGCAAGGGAGATGGCCCGCGTATATTCTTCGATTGCCTGAAGATAGAGGCCCTCGCGATGGTAAACAGCGCCGAGGTTATGATACGCCTTTGCATAGGCCGGATCGAGGGCGATCGCATGGGTAAAGTCCTCGATAGCGCGGTCGTAGGAACCCATGGCGGTCAATGACACTCCCCGGCCGTCGCGGAACACGGCATTGTTCGGCTCGACCGCTATCGCCTTCGTTTGTGCCTCGACTGCCCGGTCAAGGTTGCCGAGGTGATACCAGGCGCTCCCCAGGTTATTCAGAGCGGAACCGTACGTCGGATAGAGAGAAACGGCCGTCGTGAGGGCGCGCGCCGCCGCCTCATACTGAGCCCCGTCGAGGTAGGCCAGACCGAGACCGTTGTATCCCCGCGCCTTCTCCGGGCTCTTTTGGATCACGTCCTCCCACATGCCCGTCTCGGTCTGCCATATCATATTCCGCCGAAAGCCGAGGACGCCGCAGAGGACGACGGCAACCGCAAGGAATGAAACGAGGGCCCGCTCCGAGAAGGCCCACCTGCTCTTCAGCCGTTCGGCGC
Organism: Nitrospirota bacterium; assembly: GCA_035516965.1. Lineage (NCBI taxonomy): Bacteria > Pseudomonadati > Nitrospirota > Nitrospirota bacterium. Next base: position 33,843 of record DATIZR010000075.1, on the reverse strand, counting down.
CCCAGAAAAGGGCCGTCGTGAGCGACAGAAAGAACCCCACCGACGGCAGATACAGCCGGTGTTCAAAGATCACGTCCGCTATGGGAATGACGCTCGACTCGACGGAGAGGGTGACAAAAAACCAGAGGATGCCGAAGGCGACAAGCCTGCCCGGGGAAGTCCGCCGGCGCTCTTGCCGGAGAAGAAAGAGGGCCCCGGCAACAATCGATGCGAGCAGAAGGAGAGAGACCGCCACCTCGGGGACCAGGAGCGAGCGGTACACCGGATAGTCGTAGTCCAGGTTCTGGTTCATTGGAAGGAACAGCAGCCGCAGATAGGTGGTGATCACCGTGAATTCTGTCAGCAGATAATCACTGCGCGTGAGGTCCGTTGCGAGCCGGGTTGCGGCGCTGACGTCGCCGATGAGCTCTCCCGCCGTTGATCCGTGTTTGAGCATCGACAGGGGGATGATCACCAAGGTGAACAGGAACGGCAGGAGCAGCGCGGTCCTTCTCCGACGGTTTCCGGCAAAGAAAAGGAACTCGACGAGCACGATAAGAAGGGGAAGGGTGAAGGCCGTTTCCTTGCTCTTCATGGCAAGCACCGCGCAGAACAGCGACAGTGCATACCAGGCCCATCGCCCACGCGAAGCCTCAGGCTCGCTGTCCGCAAGCCGCCATTTCAGGTAAGCAGTCAGGCTGGCGAGGGAGAACAGCGCGGCCAAAGAAGCCAGGCGCTGGACGATGTAGGTGACCGCCTGGGTCTGGACCGGGTGGCTGATGAACAGAAGTGCCGCGAAGAAGGCGATCGTCGACGCGGGGAGCCGGGGCAGCGACTGCCGCAGGGGCGGGGTCCGAAAGCAGAGCGAGATGAGCCAATAGACGAGAAGGGCGTTGATGATATGGATCGCGAGGTTCACGATATGGTATCCGGCAACGCCCGTTCCGTGAAGCCGGTAGTTCAGGGCGAAGGTAAAGTAGGTGAGCGATCTCGGCTGCGTGGCGGCTTCCCATTTCAGGAAGGATCCGATATCCCGGACAATGGGGTTGTCGGTTATGTTCGAGGGATCATCGAACTGGAACGGGACGGAGAACGTGTTGGAATACACGGCGAGTCCGATGAGGACGAGCAGCGCTCCGTGGATGAATGGCCGGTTCAGCCGGGATTGGAGAGGCGGATCGCGACGCGGCACGCTGGGCTGTTTGGGGGGCATAGTTTTCTCGGTCTTCCTGCCGCTTCACAACAAGGCCTGCCGGCCGTTTCGACTCGGGTACCGGCACGGGCTGTTCAATGCCCCGGACCTCCGGCCCCTCCGCGGGAAAGCCGTTCCAGACCTCTGCGGGCGCCCTCGTGGCCGGGATCGAGCCGCAGCGCGGCCTGGAACTCCCGCAGAGCGTCATCGCTCCGGCCCTCGTTCTGATACGCGATGCCAATGTTGTAATGGATCGCGGCATTCTGAGGACTGTAGATCAGCGCCTGCTGGAACAAATCGATGGCTGCGTCATAGTTGCGCTGTTGAGCGTAGACGATCCCCAGGTTGTTGTATGCCTCATAAGCGTCGGGCCGGCTTCGGATCGCCGCCTGGAGAGAGCGGACGGCTTCTGTCCACCATCCCCTGCTTCCGTACAGCATGCCCAGATTGATGAGCGCGTCAGCGTGAGAGGGATCGATCTGGATCACCGTTTGGTACTCGCGCACAGCATCTTCGATGCGTCCTTGTTCCTGGTACGCGTTACCCAGGCCGTAATGCGCCGCCGTGCTGTCGGCGTCGGCGCTCAGGGCCTGTCGGAATTCCTTGACAGCCTCGTTGAACCGCCCCTGCTTCACGTACACGGACCCGAGGTTGGCATGCGCCGTGGCGTCATCCGGCGTCCTCGCAAGCACAGCCTGAAACAGCCCGATGGCCTCGTCGAAGCGGTCCTGCTTTCCGTAAATGCTGCCGAGGTTGTTGAGTGCCTTATCGTACAGGGGGTCGATGCTGAGCGCTGCCTGGTATTCCCGGATCGCCTCGTCAAGGCGCCCGCGAGTGTGGTAAGCGCGCGCGAGGCCGTAGTGGGGGCGGACCTTGCCCGGGCTTTTTGCCGCAACGCCTTGCCACAACGCGAGATCATCGCTCCACAACCGGTTGCGCGCCCGCGTCGCTCCGGCAAACAAGAGGACAAGGATTGCGGCCAGGGAGACCAAAAATCTGCCGGCATGCTTGTCCCTTGACGACTTCCCCCTCTGAGGGTTAACCATGAGATTTCCCGCGATGGCCCGTCCATCCCCGGGACCCCGATCGGCCCCTCCGGCAGAGGCGCCCCGACATTTACGGCGCAATCGCGGCCCCCGGGCGGGAAGCACGCAACGCCTCGAATGCGCGGAATTCCTCCCTGCTCTCCTCGGCGAGGCCGAGCTTTCCGTAGATCACGCCAAGATTATAATGGGCGCCGGCATCGCCGGGATCAATGCGGATCACCGCCTGAAATTCCCCCATGGCCTCCTGATAACGCCCGAGCTTCCCATAGAGGGCGCCCAAGTTGTTGTGTGCCTGCCGGTAATCAGGATCTTTCTTGAGGGACTCATGGTATGCACTGACGGCTTCCGCAAACCTGCCTTGCCGGTCGTACACTTCCGCCCGGTTGAAGTCCACGGCGGGATCGAGAGGACGCAGGCTTTTCGCGGTTTCGAGTTCGCTCAGCGCTTCCTCCACACGGCCAATCCTTGAGTAGATCTCACCCAGGGTCAGGTGCGCCTTGAAATAATCCGGGGCAAGACGGATCGCGGCGAGCAGTTCCTCCTCTGCCTCCGCAAAGCGTCCCTCTTTCCCGAGCGTGTTGCCGAGATTATAGCGGGCCTCCGCATAGTTCGGTGAGATGCGCAGGGCAATCCGAAATTCCCTGATTGCATCTTCGTATCGTCCGCCTGTGTAGAGCGAACTTCCCAGGTTGTTACGCGGTCTGGCCTTCTCCGGGCTTTTCGCGACCACGTTCTGCCAGAGATCGAGCCTGGTATGCCAGACAGTATTTCTCAATAAGGCCGCCGTCGCCAAAACAGCAACGATTCCCAGGGCCAGCGCTGTTGCCATTGCTGTGCCGGCTCTCTTTGCCGACGAAAGTCCGGGCAAGGATGTCCGGACCTTCGAAACGGGACGATCGTCCGGGATGCCGTTGCTCCCGGTACGACGCCAGAATTGCGCTTTCATGGGTATCAGGGGAACCCGCTGCGGCTGGAGCCAGAGGCTCCCTATCATAACGCGACCTCCCACGGTTCACGATGCCTTCCTCCCCGGCTGGAGCCGGGGAATCCAAGTCGCGGGATTGACAACAGCGAATCATACGCACTGCTGCTTAGTTCCACCCATCAGCCCGATAGCCGCCACATCCCTACTTCTTCCCCGGTGACCATCAAACCTCTGCGCTAGCGCTGCAGTACTAGCAATTCGCATGCCAGTCTTATCATCAATACCATTTATCAAAATACAACCAGTTAGGTTAACGCGTGCTGCCTATCTTTATACCCCATTCGGAAAATTCCCGCAGAGATGAGGTCTTTTCACCGGAAGAGCTCGGCCGTCCGAGGCACCCTCCCTGCTATGACCGGTAGTAATGCTCTGAAATGTTTGGACATGCGCATTCAGCACCTGAATGGTACAGTAATTGCTTTTTAATAATGAAGCCATGAGCATGTCGGCGCATTTTGTTCACAGATCTTAACAGAGAGAAGAATTGTTGATACTGATAGAATGAGAAAAATACTTCTCGTTGACGATGAAAACCTCATCCTGTATGGGCTCTGTGCTACCTTCAGAGATCATGATACCACGGTTGTGACTGCTTCCACGGGTGCGGCGGCACTTGCGGCGCTCGACAGGGATCGATTCGACGTATGCATTCTCGACCTGAACCTTCCGGACATGTGCGGTCTGGATATTATGAAAAAGGTCAGGCACTCTTCGCCGGGAACGAGGATAATCATGATGTCGGGAGACGAGATAACAAGACCGATGATGGAAGTGATCGAGGGTAACGCTCACCTGCTCATGGACAAGCCTTTCGACCTTGAGGTGGTAAAGAAGTTTGTGGATCGGATCCTGATGACGGGTAAGCCGCTGCTCCGCGATGAGAGCAGGGCCTTAAAAGACGCCAATGATTTTATCAAGTGGATCAGCAGCGATGTCCGAAAGCATGAGCGAAAGCCGGTCTACAAGTCTATTACATGCTTTACCCTTCCTTCGCCCAACGAGAGGGATCCCCTTACGCTTGCAGCCAGCGTCCTTGATATCAGCGACGCCGGCATGTGCATCAGGATTAATCATCCCCTCGCTCCAGGCCGCGTCCTGACGCTGCGCGATGAACAAACACATTGCACCGGCGTGGTCAGATGGTGCCGCAGCGGAGAAACGGTAGCAACCTACCTGTCGGGAGTTCAGTTCACGTCGCCTCCGATTGCGCCTGTTTAGCCATTCATTTTTCCGTTGTTGTGCGATCGGCGCATGCGGCGTCCGGGTAAGAACTTCGACCATTCGACGGCACGGCTCCTCCTACTTCCAACCCGAATTTCTTCACCTGATATCGAAAGGCATCATAGCTGATATTCAAGAGTTTTGCCGCCTGTGATTTATTGTTGTTCGTACGTCCAAGCGCCTGGAGGATGAGGTCCTTTTCGACGTCGTCCAGCGACACCCCCTGCGCAGGAAGTGAGATCCGAAGCGCGGAGGGCGAAGAGAGCACGCCGGACTTGCCCATCAGCCAGCCCGGTAAATGCTCGGGACGGATTTCTTCCGCCCCTTCGAGGACCACGAGCCGCTCAAGCAGGTTCCTGAGCTCTCTGATGTTCCCCGGCCAGTGAAAAGAGGTCAGGATCTTTTCAACCTCCGGAGAGATGCAGGAAGACGCCTTCTGTTTGTACCGGCCGGCGAATTGCGTCAGAAAGTACCGGATGATAGGCGGGATGTCCTCCTTCCGTTCCCGGAGGGGTGGTACGTGCAGGTAGAACGTGCTCAACCGGAAGAACAGGTCCGCGCGGAACGCTCCCTCCTCGACTGCTTCCGCGAGATTCCGGTTCGTGGTGGCGATAACGGTGACATCGATCGGGATCTCCTCGCTACCTCCTACGGGCCGGATCATCCGCTCCTCCAGCACCCGGAGCAGTTTCCCCTGGAGGTTCATTTTCATATCGCCGATCTCATCGAGAAGGATGGACCCGCCCTGCGCCTGCTCGAACAGTCCCTTCTTGTCCGACTTTGCATCGGTGAATGAGCCCTTCTCGTAGCCGAAGAGCTCGCTCTCGAGCAGTGTTTCCGGAAGCGCAGCGCAATTGACCTTGATGAAGGGGGCAAAGCCCTTCTTCGCGTGCTCATGGAACAGGCGATGCGCGTACCGGGCGAACAACTCCTTCCCGGTCCCGCTTTCTCCGGTGATCAGCAGCGTGGAAACCGATGCCGCCGCGATTTTTCTTATCTTTGCCTTGATTTCCTGCACCGTTTTTGACTCGCCGATGATTTCCTTCTCGAAGGTCTCCGCTTGGACCTTTCTGAGATAGGCGACCTCCTGCTGCAGACGGTTCTTTTCGATGATGTTGCGGATCACGATCTTGACCTCTTCGATGTTGAACGGCTTCGTAAGGTAATCCGCGGCGCCGATTTTCATTGCCTTCACGGCGGTTTCCGCCTTGTCATCCGCCGTCAGCATAACGACCTGTACAGGCAGTTCCCGCTTCACAATGTCCCTCAGGACATCTATGCCGTTCTGGTTCCCCAGGCGGATGTCGAGCAGTACGACATCGGGAGACCACGATTGTATCTTGCCGATTATACCGTCTGTTGTGGTCGACGAGCGAACCTCGTAGCCGCTGCTTTTCAGAGTCCGTGTGAGCGTGGCAACAATCAGCTCATCGTCGTCGACAACATAGATTTTTTCTTCACTCGTCATATCTGCCTCCTTTGTGCCTGGTTCACGGGAAGCCGTACCATGAACAGGGAGCCCCTGTTTTCAGGACATTGTACGCCGATGCTCCCCCCGTGTTCCTCGACGAGCCGGCTGGCGATCGCCAAGCCCGGCCCCGCCGCTTTTTTTGAATAAAACGGTTGGAAGATATGCTTCCGTGCTTCTTCATCGATTCCCGGTCCCGTATCGGAAATCCGAACCTCGAGGGTCCGTGTTGTGGCATCGAGGAGCGTCTTCAAGAACACGGTCCCGCCCTTCGGCATTGCCTCCGAAGCATTCAGGAGCAGATTCGTGAATATCTGTTGCAGTTGCATCGGGTCCGCGTCGATTTCCGGCAGGGTATCATCATACTCTCTGATCACCCGAACGGCTGTTTCAGCGTCACTGGCGTGTGACCGGTCCCGCAGCGCCAGATCGACGGCGTTGTCGAGGACGGCGTTCACCTGCGTTCTGCTGAATTGCGGTTTCGGCGGTCTCGCGAAGTTGAGCAGGATTTTCAAGAGGGACTCGATGCGCTTGATTTTGGGGACCACGTTCTTGAGCGCGCTCCGGTCCTCTGCGGGCATGCCTGACTCTTCCGAGAGCACGTCGATCGTTGCTTTGATCCCGGCCAGCGGGTTCTTGATTTCATGAGCCAGGCCGGAGGCCAGTTCCGCCACGAACGCATTTTGACGCTCCCGCTGTATTGCCTCCGCAGAACGCCGCTTTTCATCGCTGTCGCGGTCGATCGCCAGGATGTACTTGCGGCCGCTGGTCTCAAAGGCAGCGGCGCTGATATCCACGGCGAACACCGTGCCGTTCTTCCTGCGACGATCGGCCTCGACACGCAGCGTCTCCCCCGCCACCAAGCGGTCGATCCGTTCCCGCACGATTGCGGCCGGTCCGGGTGTGTCGAGATCGCTGATGTTCATCTTGAGCAGCTCTTCGACGGTGTAGCCGTACATCCGTGACGCCGCCCCGTTGGCCTTCAATATCTTGCCCTGCCGACCCTTTTCGCCGTCCAGAATGAACATCGCGTCGGCGGCGCTTTCGAACAATGCCCCATATTGCCTCAGGCTTTCTTCGATGGCCTTCGGGTGCTTCTGGGGCTGCCCCGTATCGTTGTCGAAGGCCGGGGAGAACCCGGCAAACTCGTCATTGAGCCCTTCGAGCCGAGCCGGCTTCAAGAACCTGCGCAGTGAAACCCATCCCAGCACGGCGACCATCAGCGGACCTGCAATGACGAGCAGGACGGCCGGACGGCTGAAGTCACCTGACCTGCCTGCCATCAGAAACAGGTACCCGCCGCCGGCGACAGCGAGGAGGGATAAGACGATCTGGACTATGATGATGTTTTTCTTCACGATCAGTCCGGTCTTCTCTTTCCGACTTCCTTCTGACAACTCGGGGCGCTGCGGCGTTGTCCCTTTCAAGACGCGCCCATTGCACTCGTTACCGGCTCGCGGTCATTGCGCGCGAAAAGATCCCTGCCGGCTTCCGGTCCGGATAATCAAGGCAAAGATGCGGCTCGGCGGGTTCGCCTTTCAGCAATCAACTCTCCGCAATTGCGGAACGTTCGCCTCCGCTCTTCTTGCATTGATGTCACGAGAACTCCGAATATCCATGGCTGAAGCCGACCAATGCTCTCTGTTTTTTACATCACTGATTCAGGGGTTGAAGTCCCTGGTAAGGAGGTTTGCACGACAGCCACAGCATATTAGGCTTTATGAATGTCGATCTTTGAGACGTCCGGAGCTCATGAGTGTGAACCCTTAAACGGACTTACACGTCTGAGTCGATAACCCTATAAAAGGGAAGAGAATCGTAACCTTGAAGAATAAATCATTCAGGATGATTTAATCAATGATTTTCGACTATTTTCGACATTTTAATGACCGATTGACTCTTTTTTCACGATTAACCCGCACTAACTATTCTGTAGTACTTTCATTACAAAGTCTGGATGCGCCGGCAGCACGATGGCCAATATATGCATGTAACAGCAAGAACTACACCACACGATAAAAATGTATAAAATCAAAGCATTTTGAATTTTCACCTTACAAAAATCTATTGCAATGATGAGCATTTGTACGCTGAAATTGGTCATCTCACCATATGCAACATACTGTTTATAACGAGAATAAACTTGTCATTCGATGTAGTTCACTGCAAGAAAATGTAAGGGGATATTGCCTTGATACAAAATTACATCAAATGCAATACATCGTGGCGGTGCATCTCAGATGTTAACAGCATCATCCTCGCAACGCTTTTTTGACCGTCTGCGGGGCTAAGTACGAGAATGCATGATAGGCAAGTTGAACCTGTTATCAATAGGACAGGACGTCGTCTGGACAACGTGCGTAGGAGTCGCATTGGCTGGTCGATCACGCAACTGCCCGCTTCTCCCGGCGGCGACAGGGGGATATGCAGATAGAGCCCTCGTCCCTGTGCCAGCTTGCAGTGTTACACTTCGAAGGGCTTCTTTCCTGTTGCGTTTTGCCTGTATAGAGGGATCTGCCGTCGGCAGAAGAAAAAAAATAAGCCCCATTTCTATCATGGGGCTTATTCACCTGGTTGCATTTCTTCAGACTATGTCATGGTGGTCCCAACGTCCGCGAATCAGTTTGTACAAGAATTTGAATTCAGAATGTTTTTTGAAAAAATGCTTTTCAAAATACCCCAAAGAATATCCCCGGATTTTTTTCATAGTGAGCCGCAATTGAACCTGATCCCGAGAGCCAATAATAAACATGTTGAGAAATCAATTGGTGAGATCTCTTTTGGGATAGATAAATCCATCTTACAATCATGTTGTGTTTATATATCGGATCTCGATTCATGCCGGTCATTATTCAGCGACGGCTGATCCATGGTCGGCCGATGAGTAGCACCGCTCCAGTGACGAGAATGATTGCACCAATTTCGAAGAATTGAGTTAAAAAACGGACTGGAAGGGCTTCATGCAAGCCGTAAAAGCCAAAAAGGATGAAAATGCCCGCTGCGCCCCATTTCATTACTTTCTCAGGACTCTTCTTCCCGAGCACGACACCTACTCCAATTCCGACCGCATCTGCAATCATCATCCCGGTTGTCGATCCCATCCATACCGGCAGTACTGTTTGATATTTCGCAGCGAGAGCAACTGTTGCGAGCTGCGTCTTATCCCCCATCTCTGCAATGAAGAAGGCAAATGCAACAGTCCAGAATGGGCTAAAGCTGAAGCGTTTATCCTCATCCTCCAACTGGTCGCCACGAATGGTCCAGAGGCCGAAAAAGATGAAAGAAGCGGACGCAGCTATCTGAATATAGCTAATCGGAATAAAATTCGTGAGCCACGTCCCGACTTCGACAGCGATAAAATGGTTGGCAGCGGTAGACACAAAGACCGCCCAGAGTACAGTAGACGCCTTGAACCGTGTTGCAAAAGCAATTGCCAGGAGCTGGGTCTTGTCTCCCATTTCAGCAAGGACCACAAACAGCATCGAGGTAAGAAAAGCTGTCATTTGCGCGATCTCCTTTAAAATAAAAAAGCGAGACTTCCGGCGCGCGGCAGGATAACCGCAACGCCGAAGGTCTCGCTCATTGGTTCAAACCAATTGCAGGGCCAGGCTTTAAAAGCCAGTATGTTGACCCTGTACGATGGAGCTACTCCCCCTCGGGACTGAACCTCTTTTTACTCTATCATGACAAAGAAGTCAAGAATTATGCATTTTGACTTGGATGGAAGCTACGGCAGCCACCATGTTGCCGTGCGACATATCTCTTGCCCACATTGCCTTAAACAAATTTGTGTTTCAGGTTCATAACATCTCTATAGGGAATCACTCCGATGATGACATTTTTTTCATCGACCACGGGAAGTGACCGGAAGCTATAGCGCGAAAACATTTCGGCTGCTTCGAGAAGAGTATTTTCAGGATTTAACTGAATCACATTTGTTGTCATGATGTCCGCAAGTTTCTCTTCGTTTTTCGTTTTCAGCACTTCTTTAAGATCTACTACTCCCAATAAAACGTTCTTTTCGTCTACGACATAGATGTACATGATCTCATCTTTATCCCGTGCGATTTCGGGGAACCGGTCCTCAACATAACCTACCGCAGTATCGGGCGGGAGTTTGATGAACTGCGATGTGGAAAAGTTTATTATCTTTTGGTCCTGCTTTTCAAGCATCGATTGAATCTTCGTCGCGTTTTCCCTGTCGATCAGCTTCAGGATATCATCTGCTTCGCTTCCAGGCAAAATGGCAAGGATATCCGCAGCCTGCGCAGGGGTCATGGCGTTGATCAGTTCGGCTGCGCGCTCTTTCTTTATCGAGGAAATAAGCTGACGCTGTACTCGGGGCTCGACCTCTTCAAGCGTGTCCGATGCGTGTTCGGTCTCGAGTTGATTAAAAATCGCAAGCCGCTGCTCCCCGCTCAGTTCTTCGAGAATATCGGCAAGATCTACCGGCTGAATTTCCGTAAGTTTCTCCTTCAGAACGTTCAGCTTGACGTTCCCCTTGAAACTTCCGAGATGTTCGGGCAATGGCTGTACGTAGGACCATGAAAGCGTTTCTTTCTTTAATAGATTCGTCCCGCTGAAGAGCAGTTCCATGAGCCGGATAAGGCCGAGCCGTTTAAACAGGGCGTACCTGCTGAAATCCACATCGGTAACGTAAAGGACTTTATTGCGCCGGGCGAGTTTCACGTCATAGACGATGTCAATCTCATTGTCGTCCATATCGAGGACTTTTTTGTCCAGAACATGATCGCCGAGCAGGACCTGAGATTCCGCAGGCTCTCCTTCATACTGCTCCGGCTCTTCGAGATCGATAATAAGCCTTCGTGCTGAGACCGCGACAACCCGCTCCCAGGGAACAAGCAGAGATTTTCTTCCGAACGGCCTCTTTACGATGAAATGAGTTACAACTGGAAGTTTTTCTCTTTCAATAATTGCGAGATCTCCTAATTTACCTATTCTCTTATCGCCGTTCAGGACTTTCGTCCCGATTAGATCGCTCAGAAAAAATACGGCATCGACGGTTTCCTGATTTTTATTCAGCGCCGTGTTCATCGCTCACCTCCCTATTTAAGCAGCGTAATGAATTTATAAACCGATAGACCTATTAACGAAAACAGATAGACACGCAGCAGGATCAGGGATGCCCTTACCCATCTGGACATCTCAATTCTCGGCTTCTCGTATTTTTGATTGATCTCGCGAATCTTGGCATAGCTGTGAGTGAAGAAGGTCTTTATCATGATTTACTCCTCCTATTTGAACATATCAGGGAATAGTGTGCTTACGCCGTACATCGTGGAAAGGGCAATGATAACAGCGACGATGCTGATATTGACAATGTTCTGCCACGTGGTATTGACATATTCGCCCATGGTCTTCTTGTCGTTCAGAAGAAGGATCAGGAAAACCAAGGCGGCAGGAAGCAGGGTCGTTGCGATCACCTGAACAAACAGCGTGATCAGAACGAGTGGCGCTCCGGGGATCAAGACGACGGTCCCGGCAAGGAGAAGGTCGAAGAAATAGTACGCATAGAACCACGGCGCTTCTCTGACTTTCTGATTGAGGGAATGAGCCCAGCCGAAGACCTCCCCGAAGGCCCACGAACTCGCCAGAGATATACAGATTGCACCGAGCAGACCGGCATCGAACAATCCGATCGCTATGAGGGTCCCAATGATGCTGTTTTGAGGCATGATCTGCTTGGCGGCGACCGCAGCGTCATCCACCGGCACGCCGTAGAGCAGTTTGCCGCAAACGATGATCAGTACGGTTGCAACAATGACGGTGAGGAGCGATCCTATTGCGGTATCGATCTTCCCGAATTTGATGTCCTTCTCATGAAGACCTTTGTCCACGACCGAGCTTTGTTGGAAGAACAGCATCCAGGGCGCGATCGTCGTGCCGATGTTGGCCATGAGAAGGAAGAAGAGTTCATTAGTGAATCCGCCCGGCGGGAAATGAGGCACGAAGCTGTTGAACGCAATGTCCTTTACCGACGGATGAACCATGAAGGCGGCGGGAATATAAATGAGATTAAGGACGCAGAACAGAAGCGCAATTTTTTCCCAAGTCCAATAGCGCCCGCTCATGATCATAGCGCCCATGATGAGCCAGCAGATGACAACGGTCAGGACCGGCGGAATATGAAAAATGCTCATAGCGGCGGTCATACCGATAAACTCGGTGATCATGGTGAGCCAGTCGGTCAGGACCAGATCCAGCAGCGAGAACCAGCCCCAGAACCGGCCGAAGGCGGAAAAGATCGCTTCGGCATGGCCGCGTTTCGTTACCGCTCCAAGACGAACGGTCATCTCCTGGACGTAGTACGCCACAGGTCCGAGGAGAACCAGGAACCACAGAAGATGCATGCCGTATTTTGCTCCGGTTGCTGTGTAGGTCGTGATTCCACCCGCGTCGTTGTCGGCAACCATCACGATGATTCCGGGACCGGCTGTGAGTAAAAAAAGCCTGATCGCCTTGGCGAAGCGGCGGTACTGGTAGTAAAACTGGTTAAAGATGTTCATTGGCCATCCTCCTTCTCAATTAAATTAGTAGCTCAGTCGTAAGCGCACCGAATAAACTTCGACCGGCCCCCGGTCACGATTGTATCCTGGATTCTGGATGTACTGGAAGTCGGGAGATAGCTGCGCATACTGTCCAAGTTGAACTCGGTAATACGTTTCAAATATCTGCTCCAGACCGTAATTGAGCTTGCCGTCGCCGAGCAGAAAACCTGTCCCCCCCGCCGCAAGATACTCACGATGCTCGGGCGACAAGCCGTGCCATACATAAGCGACTCCAAGACGATCCTCAGTGCGACCCCAGTGAACGCCGCTTACCTGCATGCCCGTGCTCAGGTGCCGGTCCACCTCGGTAAAAGCAAAGTCCTCAGTATGCCCGTCGTTCCAGCCGATCCTGGCAAAGGCCCCCGTTTCGCCTGCATCCGCGAGAGGCTGCTCCACGTTGAAGCCGAACCCGTATTTATGCCGTCCCGGCCTGTTGTCCTTGGCGATATCGGGTTCCATCCCGGTTGCCTGGCCTGTCGAGATCGCCTCTTCATAATTGCCCATGCGCCCTGTGTTGTAATAGGCGAGGAAACGCATAACCGTTCCCTCCTGGTTAGGTCTAAGAGTAAGTTCCAGGTTATTTCCGCTCGATGTTCCGATATGATCGAACTCGTTGCCGTTGGCCGTCGTGGGCATTTTGTAGATTCCATAAGCAAGCTTCCATGATGGCCTTATGTAAGAAACGAGAAGTCCGTAGCTGTATCCTCGTGTGTTGGCAGCGAAATCCCATGCTGTGTTATTGATGAATCCCCAGTTGAGGAACTGGATACGGGTATTATTGGCATAGCGATTTTGATCAAAATCGTCAGTTGCGGCCATTAACCCGCCTTTTATTTCGATCCTGCTGAGAGGCTCTTCCCCCGGCAGTTGGTCCATTGCCCTTTCTACCGATGCAGTCTCCCTTGACAAAGGAATGAGATAACGAAGGAACAGCCGTGCTATATACGGATTCTGCCCAAGATCAGTCGAACCCTGACGGATGACGTCGCCGTTTGTGATACCACCCAAACCGACTGCATGGCCGATCCCATTGCCCCGCGCCTGCTCGACATCGAGATAAGCCTGCAAACGGGGTAAGATCTGCGATCCGAGATAGATCCCGTACGTTTCGGTATGCCCATGACCTTCTCCGTTTTTGAATGTCAGGCTTTGGGGACCTTCATACGGGCTTGAGAACGCGGGCATGTTCTGATAGATGATAGTCGCTTGCATTCCGAGCAGTTGCGGCGCCCAACCGGGTTCAGACGGAGTTTCCGCGTTCGCGACGCCGACAAGGAGCACGCTGGCGCTAATAAAAGCGCTCTTTTTCAGAAGTTTTTTACAAAGTGAAATAATTGCGATGAGGACCATTATTCCCACCTCCGACGTTGGATTGTTCCGCACCACGTAATGGAGCGGGATGCGCTATCGGGAATAATGGAAAGAAGAGAATAAACGGAAGATGGATCGAGGTGGTGAAGGGCAAGCAGTAACTCCCCCTTGTATTATTCCCGTAGCGGCGTTAATAATCGTGAAATTTTATTGCATCTATGAGCAGGGCCAGCTTCCATAAACATCACCTCCCATTCTCCATTAGTTAAATTAATCGGGTAAAATCAGTTTTTGCTTCTGAGCAGCTTTGAAAGGACCATTGGGCAGTCGTCCCAGTTTTCGGACAGACAGCGGTCTTCGGCCTTTCCCGCGTCGATTATCAGAAAGAAAATCGATGCCAGGCAGGTATTCGTCCCTATAGTGAAATAAGGACACAATAGTTCATGATTCGGAATGTGTTGAGAAACAGAAGGAATCGTAATGATACCCATTATCCGCACCTCCATAATGTCCCGCGAGATCGCGGGCAGGATGCGCTATCGTAAAATAATGGATAAGAGTGAGAGCCGTTAGGAAGAAAAAGGCATGACGAAGGCGAGCAATGAACGGTTCTCCGGCACTATTTTCGATAGCGATATGAATTTGCTGCACATGTGACTTGGGCCACCGTCCATTGACATCACCTCCTGACTGTTAAAATATGATGTGAAAAAATGCTAGGCGGCTTATAACAGACGATGATAAGGATGTCAAGCTTTTTATGAATGCTCGATCATTTTTTTATTAATTTTTTATAACGGGAGGTAAAAAGGCGTGAGCTGGATGAACATCAGGAATGAGCCATGGATTTACAGTCCAGATGACACCCGTTACACATTCCGTCGCAAGGCTCAATATGGACTAACACGTGGCTGTTTGCCAGACGCTCTTTGATCCGGGAAGTGATGAGATCGCTTAACGAATGAGCATCTTTGACCATGCTTCGCCCGGGAACCACGATATGAAGATCGATATAGCGGACATGGCCTGATTTGCGGGTACGTAGTTTATGGTAGTCGGTAATAGCATGAGAATGCTCGGCCAGAACCCGGTGGATTAGTTCTTCATCCTTGGCAGGAATTCGCGTATCGAGTATGTCCGAGAATGACTCCTTGGTCAGTTCCCAGGCCGCTTTAATGATTAGAAGAGCAACAACGATAGCAACAACAGGGTCCAGAACCTCGAGACCGGTCAGTTTAATTGCTGCAAGCCCGCCTAAAACGCCGAGGGAAGTCCAGACATCGGTTCTCAGGTGGAGCGCATCTCCGCGGAGAGCAGCAGAGTCAGTCAGGTGGGCAACTTTGAAAAGATAGCGTGAGACGATGAAGTTGACGGCAGCGGACGCGGCCATGACCAATGTACCAAGGCCGAGGCTTTCAACTTCTATATTGCCGTGTTCCAGCTTTTGTACAGCCTGATAGATGATATAAACAGCAGCTCCGAAGATGAGCAGCGCTTCTATTGTGGCCGAAATGTTCTCTATTTTCCCGTGGCCGTAATGATGATCTTTGTCTGCCGGTTTCCCCGAATGGCGAACAGACATAAAAGCAACAATGGCGGCAACAAGATCAATTGCGGAATGGACGGCTTCGGAGATCACGCTGACTGAGTGCATGAACAATCCAGCAGCCAGTTTAAGAATGATCAGAACCGAGTTCGAAGTGATAGATACAATTGCAGCTCGAGTTTTCAGATGGTGTTGCATGCGTTCATCGATTGCTTTCAAGGTTTGCAATTAACTACGGGATGAGCTGGCCAGTTGATCTTTTATTCTAAATTATTCCCACCGGCCTCTAGAAATGCGATATGAATTTCGAATTTACCACACAACGCAGTCTTGATTATAGGTTTTACTTGGGCTCTCTGTCCAGCAGAATGACAAGGCATGAAACATTCCCCTTTTTCGCTATGTCATCATGCCTTATTTCGCCCGTTGTAACTTGACCTTTTATATAAAAATCACCGACAAAAGACAGGACTTTGATTTTGCCCACTTCGAACAGTCTGTTGTCGTCATTCATGCGATAAACAGTCAGTACATCATTGACACTTATTCCTTGTTTCACGTCTGGAGTACCACTTTCAAATAGGTAAAGTGTCGATCCAGAGCTGAAAACAGCTTTGGTTCTTATTAGACGATGTTCCTCGAGGACGGGATAGGAAACAGCTTCGACTATCATCGGGACACTCATCACCAGCAATATTAACAAAATGCCTTGAATCAGGACCAACTTCTTCATGTGCATCACTCCTTCCTTCCCTGAGCAATACGATCTCTTAAGCGTAGGCTTCTTTTTATAATAATTATAGGGCTTGAGTAATTAAATTGATGCTAATAAATAGCTCCCATTTATTAAAAAAGAATAAATAGCGGGAACTAGCAGTAAGCTCACAGTAAGCCCTTCTCACTCCGGCCTGTCTACTCGCCAGTAGGTATAGGCAATCATCGCAATTTCTTATACGGCATAAGGATATCGCGGTTTCTCTTAATGGCCACGAGTTGCCGCGAAAATGGTTGTTGAAGCGTAACCTCTATAACGCGTAAACAGAGAATGGTTATGGCCTTCCCATCCGTTCTAACAATTCCCGGATATCCTCAGTACGCCAACAAGTGCACCGCGCTGACAGCTTCACTGGTTTCGGATATTTTCCCGATTTTACTCCTGCCCACCAAGAGCTTTTGCTTACGGGGATGATTGGCGGAATTCCCTTTCTCCTGTTTCCAAGAATCTGCCACAATCGTAAAAGCCCGAATTGAGGAAGAGCGTTTATTGCTGTCTGCTGAACGGATTCAGAAATGCTCGCTCTTTGGGTATATTTTTCTTTGTCTGGAAGAAGAGGCTTTATTACCCTAAGCACTTCTTGCGTTACTTCGGACGTCAACTGACTCGCATCGATTTGTAATTTTGTTTTCATCATCTCTCCTCGATAACCCGATAATCAGAATTGTAGTTTATCCAACCCGTATTCGCGTCGCCTGGCTGATGCGCCGGGTAAGGTATCTACGATACAACTTACGAGAATAATTATTTTTCGGATGTCTTCATCCAAGTTTCTTACGCCTTTATTTGCTCCTAAACTCACGGCGAGCCGTTTGATCAAATCCTGAATCTGGGCATGTTCGACCGAGTGTTTCCTTGTTATGTCCTCCAGAGCACGGCTCATCTCTTCAGCTCTCGCATGCTCCATGATGATCTTCCTCGCAAGATCAGAGATGGTACTGCCTTCCTTTACCGCTCGCTGGGAGAGGTCTCTGTAAAGATCTCCTGGCAGCCTGAATGTTAGTATGTTTTCTTTGTTCATTGGTCGTTCTCTTCTCTCATTGAATCAGGTCGAGCATCTCGCTCAAAGCTGCCTCTGAACTGTTTTTCGTCGTCGTTTGCGATTCTTGATTAGATGCGACAGGAGTCGGTTGCGGACTGATGGACGGAATTGGTCTTGGTCTTTCTGCCGGTTCAATTTCGGCCTGCCTCGTCTTCGTCCTTTTCGTACGCCTCTCACCGCTCACAAACGATCCCTTGAAGTACGCCAGTAGAGCAATTCTTACCATCCTGCTCCGCTCGCCTTCCGGCAGCTTTGTAAGACTCTGGTAGATCTCCGCGTCCTCGGCTATATTCAAGTTCAGCCGAACATGCAGATAAGCCACAAGGTTAGGCATTCTGCCTGCCCCTGGCTACTGCTGCACGGTAAAAGCCGATGGCGTTGGCAAATCTCGGATTGGGATGAAAGGTCAGATCTGGGTTGATCTTGATGAGCTCATTTCGCAGAAGGGCTGCGCCGCCACCTGTCATAACAATTCGATCCGGCCGAATGCCGGACAACAGGCTTTGGACTTCATCCATAATCTGCCCGGCAAATTCAGCCTTAAACCTTGCCACCTCTGCGGGAATATCCGGTCTAACAGGTAGGCCGCCGATCTTGATCAGCTCCTGGCATCCTCCCGTCAGCCAGGTATGTACTTTTTCTATCTCATGAGGCCTCAGCATTCCGTGATTCTCCTCAAGAGCTTTACAGACGCGACTGAACAGAACCGCAATTCCTGAAAGGGTACTGTCTTTGCCGGCTGATGAAAGCTTCCCTCCCTCGATCGCGATGATGTCCAAGGTCCGGTAACCGATATCTACGATTCCGATCAGTTCATTGAAGTAGGGAGAACTTGTGATTGGCTTGCCTTCGACATCCAGGCAAAGGCTGAAATAAGTGCCCAAAGGCTCCGCCAGAACTCCTACCCGGATGATAATCGACGTCGGCTTTTCTCCTATGACGCATTCATGAGTCCCGTTCAATAGTGATTTGATCCGCTCGACCGCTGCCGGACTGCCAGCCGCTGATACCGGCAATCCGATAACCATATCAACTTCGTCGATGCCGGCCGACCCGAGCACATAGAGCGCAAAGAGAAGATTCCGGAGGTCATCTTTAGTTTCTGTCGCTGACCAGGAGAATCCATTGCCCAGGATCGCGTCTCTGCCGATTATATACTCCTGATCCTGATACCTGATTCCACCGGTGCCGTTACCCTTGCCCATGACCTGGGTAATGCGGCCTCGGGACAACCAGGCTGGAATTTCTCCGGTGCCTGTTGCCGTCTGGTACTTGATATGGCCCTTTCCCAAATCCATTCCGATCTTATGGCTCATTCGGATTGCCTCCTTTGTTGTAATGTGTTGTGCTGCCAACACAACATGTTTTCCACGTATACGCTGTATACGCCGCTGCTGACGCGGCTCCGGTTCGCTTTTTCAGGACTGTCTGTATACGTTTTGTATTCTCCGTAATAGGTTGAAATAGAATTTCTAATAAATGGAGGACTATATATTTGTATACACACGGCGCAATGCAAGTTGCGTCGGGTGTGCGAGAATGACGAGCGGTGTGGAGCTGTGGCCTCTGCATTGTGCCTTTTCTCTATCATCACATCTCCATTTCAATTTCCCGATCCCGAACCGGAGCTTTACTCAGCTCCAGTGAGTCGCTATCGGGCTTATCCTGATCCTTATCTTGCTTTGCCTTCTTATCCTTGCTTGCCGTCTTGGGCGGTTCGCTTATCTGAATGACTTGCGCCTGGCTGTCGCGCTCTTGCTCAATGGGCCTGTCAAGCGTCGTTGTCTTCTCCTGCTCGATCTTTACCCTCTCGATCAGCTTCTCCGTGGAATCGGTATAGACCTGCAGGTCGTATTTGCCGCGAGTTGCCTGGACGTACATCGCGTTGTAGGTCTGCATTCCGTCTGCCGGCGCATTTACGATGACGTTATTCTGGGTCATGCCCTGAGCTTTGTAGGTGGTTACGGCATCACCATGGTTGACGTACTGGTACTTGGCGGGATCGATATGCCGGGTGCTGCCGTCTTGCATCGCGATTATCAGTTGCCCGCTTTCATCGATTTTCAGGATCTCGCCAATCTGCCCGTTCCGGACCTTGAGCTTCGAGTCGTTCTTGGTAAAGATGATCTTCTCCCGCTCGCTGAACTTATCCTGCCTTTCCTCATAAGCCGATATGTTCCCGCCGTCCTGGATGAGGTCGATGATCCGTTCTGCACCTTGTTTAGTTTCAATCGAAAGCGTATGCCGAACTTTGTCAACCGCAACAATCCTGGCTTCATCCCCCGCCCGCAGCCCTCCGACGCCTGCTTTTCGTGCAAAGATGTACTGACCTGGTTCGTAGGACTGCCCGAACCGCTGCTCTGTCGGCGACAGCGAGACCGGGACGCGCACTGTTATCTCATTATCCTGCTGCCCGATCTCCCCGCGCTCCTTAAGTATGGACCGGATTGCGCTGTTTAACTCCCGGGCGTCGGCGTTCTTTCCAGAGAGGACGATCGTGTTTCTCCAGTTTTGCCGGTCGGTGTAGTCTTTCGCAATGCCTCCTATGCGTTCATTTTGGTCCTTGATCTCGTGGATATGGCCTGTTTTAGCGAGTTTATTGAAAGCGTCGTCGATACGCTTGCTGACAATGGATTGGACTACATCTTTGTAGGTTCCGTCTTTCTGCCTGACAATCTCCTTCATCTCGACCGTGCTCATGCCGGATTCTTTCAGATCTTTGAATATTCTGCCGGCTGCGATGCTCGGCAACTGGTCGGCATCGCCGATTATCAGAACGCGGCTGTTATGCTCACGGGCGAGTTTCAGGATGTCGTGCATATCTTTCGATCCGACCATGCTTGCCTCGTCAAGTACAATCCAGTCGGTTCGCCCCGATAAGTGTAGTTCCCTGGCGATTGTATTGCTTTCGATCCCGGCTTCCTGCTCGATGCCGTCTGCAGCCTTGCCGGTAAAGGCTAATCCTCTTACCGTCTGGCTCCGGCTTTCGAGAATCTCGCGGAGAGTGTCAAGCGCGGTCGTTTTGCCGACACCTGCGTATCCCTGCCCGCCCATTACCAGGTCTGGGGAAGTAAGAACATGGATATTGAGATCAATCTGGCTTTGGGTGAGGCCCCGGCCCTCCAGGACCTTCAGGGATTCCTCTTTGGTCATTATTGGCATACATTTGCCCGTGCCGTCCTTCATCATCTGGACTGTCTCGCTGACTTCTTGGACCTTTTCTGCCGTGGTGTAGCTGCCATCCTTGCGTTGCAAGATCTGTCCGGATCGGAGCTGGTCTCTGGCTGCTCGCTCAAGATCGCTAATCCGGGCACTGCCGAGCGAAAACTGACCGGCGATACGGAGAAGTTGTTCTTTCGGGAACGTTAACTCCTGCTCAGTAATGAGCTTACCGGCCATGCTGATGGCGTCGTCGGCATTCATTGACTCTTTTCCACGATCCGTCGTTTCGATTGTCACATCAATGGTTCTGTTTAGATCATCGGGACTGAGTCCGAGACTGCGAAGCCTTTCGACCCAGCTCGCATGTACGGCGTCATTATCGATGTTCTTCTGTTTTGCCACCCGGCTTCCGAGAGTGGCATATTCACGAAGTTGTGATTCATCCGCATGAGGGTACTTCTCGCGGATTTCATTCATGGCTTCTTTGATCTGCTCTGAACGGCGGGAAAAAGTTTCGAGGATGGATTTATCGATGCCTGCTATTTCGAACAGGCCGTCTTTGCTGTATTCGATCTGGTAGCCGAGCTCCTTTAGATTTGCTGCCAGCTCGTTACGGTATATCTGTCCGTAGAATAGTTTGTTCTCGAAGAACCGTTCATTACTCACGGCTTTCCACGATCCATCGGGCATCTCGGTCATATTCAGGACAGGGCAATGAGTGTGCAGCTGCGGGTCAAGCTCCCGGCTTCTAGTGTGCTCGTAGATCGCTATAAGCAGATTACCGGTATGCACCCTCTCTGTCAGCCCGTCGACAGTGACACGCGCCTGGGCTGCGTCTTGTTCCATATATTTGATAGCTACTTCGACTGCTTTACGGTGAGCTTCAATAATGTCTGTTCGATTCAGCAAGAGCGCTAGCACTGAGGCTGACTTCGGAGCTGAGAAGGTTGTATCAGTTGCAGAGCGGTGTTCTCCGTTCGCTCCGGCCTGGACCAGTTGCTCTCCGGTCCGTGGATCTTGTCCCCGGATCACCCGCTGCCAGTCCTCACCGTTGATCTCGTCGCGGAGTCCTAACTCATCCGCAGCTCTGCCCGCCCATTCGCCTGGCTTTTCGGATGAGTAGTAGCTGTCTTTCTCGTAATAGGTACCCGCTTGTCTGACCGATATCGGCGTTACGCTCAGCACGGGTACTTCTCCTTGTCTTGAGCTATGCTGTAGTGGTATTGTTCTGCATTAGGTAAAGACGGGTAAGAGTTGTGGCGCTGCATTCACCTAACATAATAAATTCGAATTACTTTGTCCACGTACCAAAATGGTGGTATTTTTTCACTCAACACGCCCCATTTTGGGGCGTGTTTTGATATAAAAGGCTGATTATTACTGCATGAAATGGATTTTGGGAGTCCCGTAAACGGGACAGATGGGTGCGCGAGAGTGTCCGCGCAATGAAATTGAGCGGTCTCTCACGCGCGAGGGCGGGCAGGGTGCGAGGACGCGCGCGACCGAGCCAATCAACCGGCTTGGCGTCGTAGAGAAAGCGAAGACGCGAAGCCTTACCGTTGACTAGATTATCGCTTGCAAGCTTTCAGGATCTTCGACAAATAGGCGATTTTGTTTTGATACGCACGCGATTCTTTATCTATTTTTTTTCTATGCTCTAGTTTTTTCAACAGGACCGGCACCTGATCGCTAGGAATATGCTGATTGACGACCTTTTCCCCATCGCGAAATTTGAGCGCGTAGTACGAATACGATTTGTTCTTGTATCGCTTCTTTCGCCTCTGAAGAACACCTTTAGGAAGGCTGGCAGCCGATTTCTGCAGGCCGGCAAGCATTTCTCGGCACCGCATCAACTCATCCTGAAGCATACCGCTGATGACCTTGTCTTTTTCCACCACATTCATGTAGAAATTATATAATTTGTGGTGGAAAAATCTAGATCTTTTTCGATTGTACGCCTTGGAGTTATACTGATGGCAGGGGTTTAAGAAGAGCTATGAGCGCTATGATTCTATGCTTGAACTGCAAAATATGACCAAATTTGCTCTTGTTTCATTGCTAATACAGACTTCAATTCGGTAACCAAATTGTGCGACTTTAATTAGAATTCGCTTGACTCTGAACTTATCTGCGTTATAATAAACTTAGCTCATCTACCAAGTGTAGAAGGAGTAACGAGGCCGTTTCCGCAAGGAGGCGGCTTCAGCCATTTTTGGGCCTTTTTCCCCTCCAGTATTCATCATATTCCTTCTGAAGCTTTTGTTTCCGATGATCCTTGTCTACCATGTAAGCCGTCCACGGCATAACATGATCTTTTCGCTCCGCTAAAATCACGAGATATTCTTCTGCCTCTAACCAAAGACATATCCGAGTTTCACCATTGCGCCTGTTCTTCCATACCTTCAACACTCTCTCGCCGGAGTGTTCAATAATGGGACGCGGCCATCTGATCCTCTCGCAACGTCGCATATCTGGTATGCGATCTTTCTCACTACTGCCTTCAGAAATAAAATGCCAGAAGGTAGCTTCCTTACCCTGCGACAACGGGTATCGTTTCAAGCCGACACGCTTCCCATTATAAAACGGCCGGCTATCGATAAAATCCACCTTGAAACATGCATATAAAGCATCGAGATACTTTGTCCAGTCACCGCCATATTGTTCGAACGGAACGAGTGCCGGCAGCCAAGAAAGACTCGTCATTATTGCGCCTCCGATGCGTGCCAGCGGAACAGATTTACTTTCTCTTCCCGGAGGAGCGTGGTGATCGTAAGCGCATACCCGGAACGCTCCTTCATTCTTGCAATCAGAGCCTCCTTACCGGCATTACCCGATCGTGCCCTGTTCACATAGGCTGTAGCGCCGATCAGAAGGTCAGCAACCTGCAACAGTTCAATCTCGTGGGAGCGGACTGTTTGAACTCGTTCGACAATTGCCCGGGAGAAATCATAGAGCGAGTTGCACAAGACCTCATGCAATTTTGCTATCTTTGACGCGCTTCTCGTATCCTTGATATCCAGATAGATCCGGTATTTTGCACTCGGGCTCAAAATCACCTTGAGCATGTCGAAATACATCTTGTAGTACCAGTCATCATGCGTCTGGCCATGTTCCTCGTGTCGCAATTTAGATTTATCTGGTACTATCAAAGCCCGGAAATGAAGATCACCGTCGTCAAAAAAATAATCCATCACATCGAGATAAAATTGCTTCTTCGCAGGAGAAACCTTCGTCCATTTGATTTCGAAATCTTTCTTAAGTCCATGACGATTTTTTATCTCCCGAATCCGGACAGAAATTTCTCTGGCTTTTTCCTGGGGGCACCACACAGCGCCCAAGACCATTACCTTTTCAAGGTCATTTTCAAGGTGACCGCTTTCATCACAATAGACATTAAAGATTTGGCTCATATCTCATCCTCGTCCGCGCTCATCGTTAAGGTCATGCAGCACTGTCTTTATTGTATTTTAAAGAGCCTGGCTTCGGGTTCATCTAAAACATTTTCGTTCGGATGGGATGTGCCAATTCTCATCCAGCAGCTTTTACAAACGGCACAACCTTCGCTCCTGACTTCAAACCGTCCAGGTAGTCACTCCACATCTGCATCATCTTCCTGCGCTCTTCGATGTGAGCGGTGCGATTGTAAGCCCGTCCGTTCGGGTCGCGGACTGCATGCGCGAGTTGATGCTCGATGTATTCAGGGCGGACATGGAGGATTTCGTCAAGGATCGTCCGGGCCATTGCGCGAAATCCATGGCCGGTCATTTCGTCTTTAGTGTATCCCATACGACGAAGCGCGGCGAGGATTGCGTTGTTGCTCATAGCGCGGGCAGAGGACCGCACGGACGGAAAGACATACGGACTGCTGCCGGTGAGCGGCTTGATATCCCGGAGAATTTGCACAGCCTGACGCGACAACGGAACCAGGTGCGCCTGTTTCATCTTCATCCTGGCAGCGGGGATATTCCATTCCGCTGTTTCAAGATCGATCTCCGACCACTGCGCCTGCCTCAGTTCGCCGGGCCTGACGAAAACCAGCGGTGCCAGTTGAAGAGCGCATTTAGTCACGAATGAGCCCTGGTAAACGTCAATCGCCTTAAGGAGGTTCGCTACCTCCTTCGGATCGGTCACAGCTGCAAGATGGGTCTTGGGTGCCGGCGGCAATGCGCCTTTCAGGTCCGCTGCCGGGTCTCGCTCAGCCCTGCCGGTCGCCACTGCATAGCGGAAGATCTGGCCGCATATGGTCTTGACCCGGTGCGCTGTCTCCTGCGCTCCTCTTGATTCAATGCGGCGCAATACGGACAGCAACTCGGGAGGCTTGATTTCGCCGATCGGGCGCGCGCCGAGCCAGGGGAACACATTCAACTCGATTCGCCGCAACGTCGTATCCGCATGACTCTTGGCCCAAGTCTGTTTGAACTTTTGGTGCCACTCACGCGCCACGACTTCGAAGCTGTTTTCGGTGACATCCTGCTCGGCCTTCTTCTGTGCCTTGTGAACTTCACCCGGGTCGATGTCGTTTGCGACTAGCTTACGCGCAGCGTCGCGCTTCTCGCGTGCATCAGCAAGAGATATTTCCGGATAGGTGCCGAATGCACGCACTTTTTCCTTGTTGTTGAATCGATACTTGAAGCGCCAAAGCTTCCCGCCTTGAGGCGTCACGAGCAAATAGAGTCCCTGACCGTCAGTGATTTTGTATTGTTTCTCTTTCGGCTTTGCGCTTTTGACTTTTATATCCGTCAACATAGGGGCTCCTCCAGTCGTGGGGGTATTTTGCTCTCGCCTGGGCTACGATACCCCCAATTCTACCCCCAAATACCCCTAAATGTCAACGAATCAGACGGGACCACGGAGGATGCAGAAACTAAAAAAGCCCCTTTTTTCAAGGGGCTTTATACTTCATTGGATTTGTTCGGACTATCGAATGGTGGTCCCAACGGGAATCGAACCCGTGTCTCCGGCGTGAGAGGCCAGCGTCCTAGGCCGCTAGACGATGGGACCATATAGGGAAAGTGACGAGGGACAAGTGACGAGTAACGAGAGCCTCCCGTGAAACAGGATATTCCTCTCGAGTCTCCCCTCTCGCCGCACGTCTCTGATTGTCTGGTTGGGGGAGGAGGATTCGAACCCCCGTAAACAGGTTCAGAGCCTGTCGTCCTACCACTGGACGATCCCCCAGTCGTAAACAGAGCTAGCACTATATACAAAACCGGAATGGGTGTCAAGGGCAAAAATCGTGATTTCACGGGCAGTTCTCGGCCTGCGCCGCGCGCAGACAAATATGCTTGACATCAGCTCTCATGCTCAGTAATACTGAAGAGGAATTCAACGAGAGGAGACCTGATCAGCATGAACGAGGGGACGAAAACGGTCTTTGTCACCGGCCACACCAACCCCGATACGGACTCCGTCTGTTCCGCAATTGCCTATGCCTACTTCAAAAGCGTCACGGACAAACGGTTCGTGTTCACGCCGGTGCGGGCGGGAAAGCTGAACCATGAAAGCGAATTCGTGCTCCAGAGGTTCGGCGTGCCGGCGCCGGTCGAGATCGAGAGCCTCGTCGCCACCGTGAGCGACCTGAACCTCAAGCGCCCGATCGCCGTAGGCGTCCGCGACTCTGTTCAGGTTCTCGCGCAGCTGATGCGCGAGCAGGGCGTCCGTTCCGTGCCCGTAGCGGACGACGCCGGAAGGCTGGCTGGCGTCGTGGGCCTGAAGGACATCGCCCGCCACTACATGGACAGCGTCGGATTCGCCGACCTGTCGAAGGCGCCCATTGAACTCGACATCCTGCTTACAACCTTGAACGGCCGCGTGATCAGCAATGCCAGGCA
Organism: Nitrospirota bacterium; assembly: GCA_035516965.1. Taxonomy (NCBI): domain Bacteria; kingdom Pseudomonadati; phylum Nitrospirota; species Nitrospirota bacterium. The sequence continues at coordinate 7,716 of DATIZR010000075.1, read as the reverse complement.
ACTGACCGTCCTGACCGGCCGGGTCCTTATCGCGGCCATGCAGCGAGGGACCATGCTGAACCGCGTGCGGCCCGGCGACGTGGTTGTGGTCGGCGACCAGAACGACGTGCAGTTGGAGCTCATCCGCATGAGCTGCTCGGCCGTGATCGTGACCGACAGCGCCCCGATCTCCAGTGAAGTGATCATGGCCGCCGGCGAAAAAAACGTGCTCTTGATCTCATCGCCCCATCCGGCCTTTGCCACGGTCCAGTTCATGACCATGTCCGAACCGGTCTCGTCCATCATGACGGCCACCTGCCCCACCGTCGGGCTCTACACTCCCATCGCGGAAGTGAGGACGAAGATCGTGGAGTCGGAATACCGCTCCGTCGTCGTCGTGGACAGCGACAACCGCCTAATCGGCTTCATCACGCGCACGGACCTCCTGAAGCCGGTCAGGAGAATGGCGATCCTCGTGGACCACAACGAGCTGTCCCAGGCCGTGGACGGCATCGAGGAGGCCGAGATCCTCGAAATCATCGACCACCACCGGGTGGGCGACATCTCCACGACAGCCCCGATCTATGTCTACAACGACCCGGTTGGCAGCACCTGCACGGTAGTAGCCGGGATCATGTTCCTGTACCAGACGCACATCCCGCGCGAGATCGCTGGCCTCCTGCTCTCGGGCATCCTTTCTGATACGCTGCTCCTGACCCTTTCCACGACCACCGAGCGGGACCGCACTGCGGCACAGCGTCTGGCCGAAGAAGCGGGGGTCGACATTCCCGCCTTCGCCAAGGAACTGCTCCATGCCAGCATCAATCTCGAGGACAAGACAGCGACGGAGCTCGTCGCGGCGGACTTCAAGGAGTTCCTGATCGGCGGGAAAAAGCTGGGGGTGAGCCAGATGATGTCCCTGGACTGCGCGGAGATCGACAGCCGGGAGCGAGAGCTCGTCGGGGAGCTGGAACGGCTGCGTCTGGCGAACAACTACGACCTGACGGTGCTCCTGGTCTTGAACCCCCTTGGCAAAGGGCAGGAACGCATCCTGCTCCGGGGTGAAACCTGGATCGTGGAAAAGGCCTTCAGCGTGAAGGTCGTGAACGATACCTGCACCGTCTACCGCGTCATGTCCCGCAAGAAGGATTTTATTCCGGCCATCGGGCAAGTGCTGAGCATGGGCCATCCGGGCAGATGATCCAAGTCATGTCGCGTTCCGTTCAAATTCGCGGCAGAACCACTCCTGGGTCTCTTCGTCGTAGTACAGGGTGTGGGTGAAGCCGTCGCCGCCCTCCACCCGGAAGAAACGCCTGCGCCTGCGGCCCGACTCCTCCTCCGCGACCCACATCCTGAGAATGCAGGTGACCGTGATCTTCTTGCCGTGCGCAAAGAAGACCCGCGGGCTCTCCTCACCCCTGTATCCCGAATAGGATCCGATTTCGATGCGAACATCTGTCATGCCCGGTCACGCAGGCCGTCGTCGCGCCAATGACGATCAGGGTGTCTCGCGCGAGGGACGGGGATTTCCGGAACGTTGTTCCATCAACTGATGACCTTCGCAATGACGGTGAGATAGACCATGACGATGAGGGAACCGATAGCGGCAGCGGCATTCCCGTAAAGGAGGATGCGCACGACCCTCCCCTTTTCGATTTCGGGATATTTCTCCGCGGTCTTGCGCGCCGCGCGCAGAACGCCCCAGTATTCCGCCAGTGCCGAGACCAGCGCCCAGCAGGCGATGAACAGCCATCCCCGGCCGGTCAGGTCCCGGTGCTGAAGAATCGCGCCGTACAGGAGGACGAGGGCGATGCCGCCGGCGATCCCGATGATGAGGGAAAGGACGGACCCGAGGGCCTGATACGCTCCCATGACCGCTCCCAGAAGCAGCGTCGAGGCTGCCAGCCCGGCCACGAGCATGATCAGGCCTTGCCTCTGGTGCGCAAAGGCGAGGACAACGGCGAGAAAAACTATGGGGGGCAGCGCGCCGGCGAGCACTCCGTGCAGCATCAGCTTTTTTTCCTGCGGCATGGCATGGCCTTCCATGATCCGTTCCTCCCCATCCCGGCGTGCGGTCGGCGCCTCTACTCCGGCGGGCTCGTGCCCGCCTTGGTCCGGCGCTCCGGTCCCGGGTTTCTAGAACCCTGGGGTTTCATTGTATCAGATTCATGTCGCCTTTCAAGTGCAATTTTCCGGCTTCTGTTATCCGCACTCCGGCCGTCGTCCGGGAGCACTCGAGACGGAAATGCCACGGGAGTGGCGCGTACGGTATTTCGCGCTGACAAAGACGGTTGCCTGGAGGCGGTTCATGCCGAGGGGGAGATGCGGCGGTACTGTGGCCGGGATTCCGGAGGGAGGAGAAAGGCGCAGCAAAGAATTCGCGGTCCCTGTGGCAGGCACGCCTCAGGAACCGCCCATGTCCTGTTCAGCCGGACAAGTCCGCTTAATAGCCGACCGTGATGTAGCTCTCGAGGTCCTCGATGGTCGCTTCCTGTTCCGCAATGATGGTATTGACGACATCGCCGATGCTGACGATGCCCAGGACCGTATCACCGTCCACGACAGGCACGTGCCGGATGTGATTGTTCGTCATGAGCACCATGCATTCCCGCAGGGACTGGTCCGGAGTGATGGTGATGGGCTCCCTGGTCATCAGGTCGCCGACCTTTGTGTTCTTCGATGATTTCCCCTTCAGGATCACCTTCCGGGCGTAGTCGCGCTCTGAGAAGACACCCTCGAGCCTGCCTTCCTCCATCACGAGCAGGGCACCCACATTCTTGTCCGCCATGTGCTCCAATGCTTCATACGCGGTGGCCGAAGGACCCATATACCAATACTCATGGCCCTTTGCATTCAGGATCTGACTTACCGTTATTGACGTACGCATATGCATATCCTCCCTTCCTCGGCTCAACGTACCGAGCCCCCTTGAGATAATCCGACGGTCGGCGCTGCGCCTCTCCGGAAACAGGCGGCAACGCAGGCTGCATCCTGAACTTACAGTAGCTCCCCGAATCCGCCCTGTCAAATTCTAATTACAAACAGCAAGGAATCGATAATTCTCTCTGCATAGTTCGGTTACGATTTTACACGGCGTGTTGTGGATTGGAGGGTCCGGTTCCCGGGAAGGGGATACGGTTTCCGGCTGACCTGTCATTTCCCGGAGATGTGCCTGCTCTTTGAGGCTCTTTTCAAAGACGCCCGGCTTTTCACAAGGACCCCATCTACATCTCTCTTCTTTGCAAGGATCTCTTCTATTTCCACGGCCGAATAGAATTTGCCCTTCCCGATGCCGGGGCAGAAGGAGACAACTTCGCGTTCCCATACCGAGCGGTCCCGGTTCTCAGGCCAGAACGGCCATGTTCTGCACTGCCAGGGCCGGGCCTCGTAAACGGAGCAGCGGTTGTCGCGAAAGAACGGACAGTCCCTACCGGTGTATCTCAGCTGGAACAGACCGTCCTCCTTTTCCGTGTATCGAACGGTAAATTCCGTTGTCGTCATACCGAAGTGCGATGCGAGCCGCCGCCGGTCCTTGAATGAAAGGTACACGTAGCCGTACTTTCCGCGCGATATGCAGCATCTGCCGTCACCCTGGCACTGGAACCGGATCCCTTCACAATACGCGTTCATGTTCGACATCCCCCTTCTCCACATCCCCCGTCGCGCTGCGATCATCAACGACCCTGAGAGGCTGTTCTTGTTCCCCGGCTCCATCCCCGGGCGTTCCGTCGCGAATAACGGCGAATAACGGCCAAGCCGGGTACGATACTATCAAATTTTCTCGTCCCTCTCCAGCAAAATCGCTTCAGTCCTCTTCGGGAGAGCCAAGGGAGGAGCGCCATTCGCCTTCATGCAACGTCCCGGAGAGCATAGGGTTAAGCTGCCTTGACAACGAGCGCTGCCAGTGCTACGTTCGAACTAAGTCCTGAACAGAGGGGCGGCAGGTACGCGGTGCAGAAGCGGAATAACGAAGGTAATTGCAACCGGAAGGCTTGAACGGACTTGAACGTGCTTGAGAACCGCCCCGCAACGAGGAATCCTAGGGCTTTTCCCCACCCCTGATGCTGTTTCCAGGGGTTCCCCCTAGGTCAGGGGCCGTGGCAATACACGGTTCCTGCCTTTTCTTTGCCCTCGGTCTCTCGTTTCTATTCCTGCTCAATGGTCGCAGTCAGTGACAGAGCGACCAGCTGGTCGCGGTGGAACTCGGCCTGTTCGAAGGGCTCTACGGCACACAGGGCAAGCCCGGTTTGATGCGCTTCCAGCATGATGCGAACCGCCTCCGGCTCGTCATATCGGAATACCTTCATCAATGCCCGGACCACATGGTCCATGCTGTTCCTGTCGTCGTTGTGGAGAAGGACCTTGTAGAGAGGGGCGGTCGTGGTGTTCCGTCCGAGAAGTGTTTCCGGAAGCGTCTCTGTCATCGCAAGCCACCCCTGTGCCCTCATCGTTCATGCTGCATCCTTGAAGAACTGTAAATCAAAAGGCGGTCACTTGTCAACAACCCGCATCCCTCCCGAGGGAGTATTGTGTCTTCTCTCTGTCGGCCGCCCTGCCTCCCCGCCAGGCGGTTTGACATCAGCGCCTCGTGGTGCTACCTTTTAGGTGAAAAAGTGTTCTACCCTTTCAGGCATCGTTCCGGAAAGGAGTGTATCGTGATTGCCATTTTGGGAGCAACCGGGCAGGTCGGCGGAAAGATCGCCGATATCCTGAAACAGAAGAGCAGCGAAAAGGTCAGGCTCATCGCAAGGTCCGCAGACGACCTCCGGCGTGTGGTGGGCAGGCAGGCTGAAGCAATGGTTGGAGATGCCCTGGACACGCAATTCCTCGTCAAGGCATTTCAAGACGTGGACGCCTTGTTCGCGCTGATCCCGCCACAAAGGAGGTCCGACGATTTCCTGACCTATGCCGATGCCGTGGGAAACAGCATAGCCCGCGCCGCGGAGATCGTCCGCCTCCCCTTCGTCGTGAACCTGTCGAGTGTGGGCGCCGAGCTCGTTAAGGGGACAGGACCCATTGTCGGGCTTCACAACCAGGAGGAGCGCCTGAATCGCATTACGGGTCTGAACGTGTTGCATCTGCGGGCTGGCTATTTCATGGAAAACCTGCTCACGAGCATCGCGCTGATCAAGTCCAGCGGGATCAACGGGAGCGCGATCAGGGGGGATGTCAAGATACCCATGATCGCAGCACAGGACATCGCAGAATTTGCCGCGGAACGGCTCGCGAAGCGTGATTTCAGCGGTTCCTCGATAGGGTATCTGCTCGGCTGGGGAGATATAAGCCTGAACGAGGCCACCATGACCATCGGCATCAAGATTGGTCAGCCAAACCTTCGCTATGTCGCTTTTTCGTATGTCGAGGCGGAGCGCAGGCTGGTCAACGCCGGACTTTCAAAAGATGTGAGCAGACGCTACATCGAGATGAGCCGGGCCTTCAATGAGGGGCGCATCTCTGCACCGCGCTCAGCGGAAAGTTGCACCGGGACGACCTTCAGCGAGTTCTGCGATACCGTATTCGTTCCGATCTATATGCGGAAGGCTGCGGCCTAGGATGTCCCGTACCGGGCCATCTGGCCGCTGACAGCGGAAACGGAAGTTTTCCCAAAAAAAGCAGGTCCCGCGATGGGAACCTGCTTAGTGATGTGATGGTGAGTTTCTGCAATCGTTACTTATGACACCGGACGCAATTTGCCTTGTCCTTCACATCAAAGGAACGCTCTCCGTTGTGGCAGATCCCGCAGAATTCGCCCTTGGTGATCTTTGCCATGTTCATTGCGTAAGATTCCTGAGACATCTGAAACGTGTGGTAGTGGCAGGCGCTGCACTTCATGCCTTTCACGCTCACATGCTGTTCATGGCTGAAGAACACCGGCTTGGCGTCCTTCGGCGTGAAAAGCCGGTCGCCGCCGCCCGTAGCAGCCTCGGCGTTGAACGCGAACAGAACCAGAACCGCGGAACACAAAAATATTTTTTTCATGTGGCCCCTCCGTATCTGAAATGTCTCTCCAGGAGACCTCTCCCGGCTATAATACCCAATATTATATCATACTTTCTTCTTATTTGTGATATGACTTTATCTCCCCCCTGTCCGGGCCGGATGCCTGTGGATTCTATCACGCATAACGGATTGGCCGAAGTATGCCGCCCTGCACCTGCTCTGAGGATATAGGCCTTGATAAACGCCTGGTCATCTCGGCTGATAGTTGTGAATCATGCCCATGCACGACACCGAGAAGAGACTGGATTCCAGCGCGGAGCTGTATAGGACCAGTGCCGTGAGCCGAATCGTCCTGCCGTTGATCTCGATGATCATCGGCAGTTGTGATTTTACCGGCTGCGGATCGATGGTCTGGTAGAACATGCCATATTCCGAACCGGCCGTCAACATTGTCGGTCACCAGCACATACCGTTTGTTCCTTGCAACGGCATCAACTGGCTCCTCTGCCGGCATGGCCCGGGGCTTTCCCCGGATGCCCGGTTCCCTACGGCCCCGTGATATCCTTCAGGATCTGTCCCTTGATCACGTTTCTGACCACTTCACGGTCCGTGGTCGAGATCTCAACAAACTTCATGCCCATACCCGGCTCCCCGGCGAGCCCGGGCACCAGGGGCTCACTGTGCACGACCATAGCCTTCAGCTTGATCGGCATCGTGCGAATAATGATCGTGACCGGCAGGACGGCGTTGACCGGTCGGGGATGAAGGGTGCGGACGAAGATGCCTGCCTCGGAAAGCTCTGTCACGTATTCGGTGCCAGCGGCGTTGCCGGAGGCAGCCTGGCCTCCCACCATGACCGGCAGGAGCGTCCGCAGACGGATGAACTGCCGCGGTATCGGCGCCGTGGCCTCCTGGATCACGCTGTACAGAACTCCGGGGTCGACCCACTTCCGCAGATAAGCAGAGCAGCCCGATACCCGGCAAAGCTCTTTTTTCTTTTCATCGTCGCTCGAGGTATGGACGATCACCGGAACGGCCTTTGTCCGGGGATCGTGCTTGATGCGGATGAGGAGCTCGAGTCCGGACATCTGCGGGAGCGTCAGCTCGGTCACGACCAGGGCGGGCAGGGCGGCATCGATGATCCTGAGCGCTTCCTCGGCGCTGCTCACAATGTACACGTCGTGGTCCATCCGCTGGAGCATCATGCCCGCCGCGAACAGATCCTTGGCGTACCCGTCGACCAGGACGGCGATGCTCTTTTCCCGCTCACTGCGTTCGCTTCCCCTGATCGGCTGATCCGCCATGAAAGTCACCCCCTTGATGAACCGCTCCGGCCGGTGAAAAAATCAGACGGTTGCCCCGGTCGAAATGTTCCCGGTCCCCCGTTCAAAAGTCCGGGAACAGCTTGAGCGAAAGCGTCTTACCGTCACCCGTCGGCGCCGCTGCCGTCAGGATCCCTCCCTCAACGTACTGGAGGGCGAAGTTGCCATATCCCCGGGACACGACACGCTGGGCATCCGCCGGGCATCCGGCCTCGCACCCCGCAATGCCCTTCACCATCAAGGGCAGCAGGCCGCGAATATCGAGTCCTTCCACGGACGCTCCCTGGTCCAAGGCGAGCCGTTCGATCCCTTCCAGGATACCCTCGAGATCGAGCCGAAACGGATTTTCGATCGTGATCGATTGTGAAGCCTTGTTAATACTGATCACCAGTTCCATTGCTTCCCTTCTCCTCGTTCTCCCGAGCGATCGGGCATGCTGCCGCCTGGGAGCTTTTCCGACAGACTACTTCATCAG
>DATIZR010000074.1 GCA_035516965.1 Nitrospirota bacterium | reverse complement strand
ACAAGAGACAAGAGACAATAGACAAGAGACAAGAGACAAGAGACAAGAGACAAGAGACAAGAGACAAGAGACAAGAGACAAGAGACAAGAGACAAGAGACAAGAGACAAGAGACAAGAGACGGATCCCCTTTACTCTCCTTTCAAAACCTGTTACAGTGAACCCCATGAAAAAAGCTCACGAAAGCGGCGTCATTTTCTCCGTGGGCGGCGGGAAAGGCGGCGTGGGGAAGAGCATCCTCTCCATTGCGCTCGGCACCGCGCTGGCCCGCGAAGGCCGCAGCGTGGTGCTTGCGGACCTGGACCTCGGCGCAGCGAATCTTCACACCTACCTCGGCATCCTCGGCCGTACGCCGACCATCGCGGACTTCATCCTGAACAAGGTGCCCTCCCTCGAGAACCTGGTCGTCGAGACGCCGGAGCGGAACCTCGGTCTGATCAGCGGCGCCGAGTTCGTGCCGGGCATCACGAGCCCCGCGCACTGGATAAAGCTCAAGCTCATGCGCCATCTGCGGGCGCTCCCGGCCGACTACATCATCATTGACCTCGGCGCGGGCGTCCACTTCAACACCCTCGACTTCTTCGGCATCTCTGACCGCGGCGTTGTGATCACGGCGCCCGAGCCCGGGGCGGTGATGAACGCCTACAGCTTTATCAAGGGCGCGCTCTTTCGCAGGATGCAGAACATCTTCAAGAACCACCCGGACATCGCGGCAATCATCGAGGCCGAGACGAAGACCGCGGGCAGCGACAGACGGTTCACGCTCGAATGGTTCGGGGAGACGCTGGAGCGCGCGGCCCCGGACCTCCTGCCGATCCTGGGCGAGATCGAGCAGTCCTTCACCCCGGCGCTCGTCATCAACCGGGCGCCCCAGGGCCAGACGCACCTCCTGGTGAAGAACCTGATCGCCCTCTGCACCGAGAAGCTCGGGGTCTCTCTCGATCACGTGGGCGACCTGCCCGACGTGCGCGAGATCTCGAACCACTTGCTGAACGTACCCCGGTTCTTTAACTTGTCCGAGGGCGCGTCCTACTACGGGGCCGCGCGGGAAATCGCCGCCCGGCTGACCCAAGGGGGAGCCGCCGGGCAGGAGAAAAAGGCCGGCACCTTCGATTTCAGCGACGAGGAGCGTGAGGAGATCCTGCGTTTCATCGACACGCTCGACGAGCGCGTGTTCAGCGCTGCGACCAGGAACACCTGGAAGCTGCGGCTGTTCTTCAAGCCCTCCGACGTTATAGGGTACCTCGTCAGCCGGGGCGTGACCCACCGGCTCTTCTCGAACTCCGCCTGATGGCATCCTGCAGCGCTTCATGGCGGGTACATAAAACTGGAACTTTAGGTTGACAACAGCAGGCCGCCATCTTTATAGTGTCTGCATGCGGTGGAAAGCCATCATCGTTCTTGCCGCGATCGTGCTCGCGTTCGCGGCGGCGCCGCTCACGCTGCAGGTCGTGGTCGCTGACAACCGCGTGAGGATAGGCACGCTCGATGTGTGCCATTCCGCGGTCCCTGCCCTCTCCTTGAACGGCGACATGCCGTTCCTGAGCGCCGGGATCGAGCATCACACGCCCTTCTCCGCAACAGCGGACGCAGTCCTTCCCGAGGCAAAGCATTCCCAAATCCTCTTCACCGATCTGACCGAACAGCCGCCGAATCAGTAGTGCATTTCCTGTCGCAGCATAATGAGGACAGCATCGTGGAGCTTACCTATCTGCGAGCGGTCCTGCACAACCTCTACGGGACCCAGCTGGGGGAGACCTACAAGGCTGTGAGCGGGGTGACCTACCTGTTCTGAACCACGGGCGTCTTGCAGAGACGTTCTGCGATGTCACGCTGAGCACAGAGAAGGGTCTTGATCCAAGGCATCAGGACGAGTTCCGCGAAGGGTCCCGCCCTTTCATAGACGCAACCCTCACTTCGCTCAGGGTGAGAAAAAAGCAAAAGGCTGCCCGGAACCCGGGCAGCCTTTTTTACGGTGACGTTCCTTGTCCCGAAGTGAAAGTCAGCTATACTTTATCGCAGGAAGGCAGCCAGTACACGGGGGTGCACTTATGAATAGCGGTGAGGAGACTAATCAGCGGGTTGCTCTGCTTGCGGGCGCGACAGGGCTTGTTGGCAGCGAGATCCTGCGCCTGATTTCAGACGACGAAAAAATCGTGGAAGTGCGGGCGCTGGTGCGGCGGCCGCTGCCGGAGGAGGACAGACGGCCGTGCGTCCGGGAACTGGTGACTGGCTTCGATGACCTGAAGGACCATCCCGATTGGTTCAAGGTCGACCTTGTCTTCAGCGCTCTCGGTACAACGATCGCGAAGGCCCGCTCTCCGGAAGCCTTCCGCAGGGTTGACTTCGACTATCCCCTCGCCATCGCCAGGGCGGCGCGCGCTGCGGGCGCCGTCCATTTTCTGCTCGTGAGCGCCCTTGGAGCGGATCCCCGTTCACGCTTCTTCTATAACCGGGTCAAAGGCGAGCTCGAAGAAGCGGTTATTGCTCTCGGCTTTCCTTCGGTCACGATCGCACGTCCTTCGCTCCTCCTGGGAGACCGGAAGGAGCGCAGGTTCGGTGAAGAGTTTGCCAAAAGGTTCGCCTGGCTCGCGCCGCCAGGGTATGCGCCCGTGCGGGCTTCCCAAGTGGCTGCGGCGCTCGTGCGGGCCGCGCGGGAGGCCGCACCGGGAGTGCAGATACTGGAGAACAAGCGTTTGCGGTTGTCCGGCAGGTAATGCCGTCTGTTCCTGCCATCCACACTCAGTGGGCCAGGGCCGAAGTCCGCCGACCTTTGTAATATTTATGTATCCCCCCATTGGCTGTCAATGCGAGCCAAAGTCGTACTAACATCCTGTTCGTCAGGCCGCCTCGGCTAAGACACTTTTTCGCAAGCCGAGAACGGTCTCATATTGCTGATATTCATAAAACAATGCCTGCCGACCCTTGCATCATTCCGGCTTGCGAAACCGCCAGAAGTACGATATTATTATCCTATTGGGTGGACAGGCAGCACATTGCTTTTTCATCCAGGTTAAACCCTTCCCTAGCTCTATCGCTCGATGCTGAACGTGAGATTATCCTGCGCCCGAAAAAGACCATAGGGTATCCTGATCCGCCCCGCGTGAGGAGTATCATGCCGCCGTTGAATAAGAAAGGCCTGGATAAAGCCACTACCTTTGCCATCGTGCGGAGCGTGCTGCTGTACGCGGTGTTTGCAGCGGCATGGATCTTTGCGTCCGACACCCTGCTTGGCCTCGTTATCGCCGATCCCGGGCTGATGACGACCGTCAGCATGCTCAAGGGCTGGGCCTTCGTTGTGGTCACGTCGCTGCTGCTCTTTGTTCTGATGAGGCGCTTCGCGCGCCGTCTGGATGCCGGCGGGAGAGAATCGCCTGCAAGCCCGCCGGAGTTCAGGGGGGCGAGGGCGCTGTGTATCGAAGATCAGGGGCGGGCGATTTCCTCCGGACTCTTCATCGGTTCCGATGTCAAACCCTTGCTCCTCCCGGTCTCCCTCCTGGCCGTTGTTATCATCGCGGCGGGAGCCGGCGGGGTCTGTTACGCCGTGCGTCAGCAGAAGAACAGGGAGGTCGCGCGGCTCCAGGCCATCAGCGAACTCAAGGCCGGCCAGGTCTCGAACTGGCTCTCGGAACGCCATGCCGATGCCGAGACGATGCACAGCAACATCATGATTCCCGAGCTCTATCAGCGCTGGCAGAGCTCCGGCGACAAGGCCAGCCGTGCGAAGCTGCTTCAGCTGCTGGAAAGCTACCGGAGCTCCTTTTCCTTTGACGACGTTCTGCTGCTCAACAGCAGGGGAGAGGTGGTTCTGGCAGCCGGTAAGCCCGGCACGCGCTCCACTCCTGAACTGCACGGAACAGCGCTCCGCGCCATGAGCGAGGGGCGGGTCATGAACACCAATCTCTACCGTGTTGAGAATCCACAGCCGTCCCGCATTTACCTTGATTTCGTAGCCCCCCTCCCAAAGGCTCATGGCCTGACCAGTCTGGCGGTCGCCCTGCGAGTCGATCCCAGGACCTTTCTCTATCCTTACATCCAGGCCTGGCCGATTCCGAGTGCAAGCGCCGAGACCCTGCTGTTCCGGCGCGATAGCGGGCAGGTGCTGTTTCTCAACGAGCTGCGCCACCAGAAAGACACTGCCCTCAAGCTTCGCATTTCCATGGAACAGACGGACCTGCTGGCGGTGCAGGTGCTTCAGGGCAGGGCAAAGCAGGGGAGCGCAATCGAGGGTATCGATTACCGCCCGGTGCCGGTCATGGGCGTGGCGCGGGCGATCCCGGGTACGGACTGGTTCCTGATCGCCAAGCTGGACAAGACCGAGCTTTACGCTGCTGCCAGGCGTGAGGCGGTCTGGATCAGTCTGGTTACCCTGCTGGCGCTGTTCATCGCTGCGGTCGCGCTTTTCCTGTTCCGCCAGCGCGGAGAATTGCAGCTATCTCTCGTGCAGCGCCAGGAGCAGTTGGAGAAGCTCCGGGCCCTTCAGCTCCTCGATGCCATCGCCGAGAGTTCCACCGACGCCATCTTTGCCAAGGACCGTGAAGGCCGGTACCTGCTGTTCAACAAGGAAGCTTCCCGATTGGCGAACAAGGCCCGGGAGGAGGTGCTCGGCAAAGACGACCGGGCGCTTTTCCCTCCGGCCGAGGCCGAGAAGATCATGGCCAATGACCAACAGGTGATGGCCGCGGATGAGGTCAGGACCTATGAGGATCCTCTTACAACGGCCGACGGCGTTAGCACGTACATGGCTACCAAGGGGCCGCTTCACGACGCCGACGGCAACGTGATCGGCCTGTTCGGCATCTCCCGCAACATTACCCGGCGCAAACGGGCGGAAGAGGTGCTGCGGAAGAGTGAGAACATGCTGAACACGGCGCAGCGCATCGCCCGCCTCGGCTCCTGGGAGCTCGACATCGCGAACAACGTGCTCGCCTGGTCCGACGAGACCTTTCGCATTTTCGAGGTCGATCCCGGGTTCGGCGCATCCTACGAGGCCTTCCTGGGCTCTATCCATCCCGATGACCGGGAGGCCGTGAATAAGGCCTTCCGGGATTCGCTCCGGGACCACACCCCCTACAGCGTTTCCTATCGCCTCTTGATGAAGGACGGGCGGGTGAAACACGTCAACTCGCAGTGCGAAACGTTCTATGATGAGTCGGGAACGCCGCTGCGCACCCTGGGTACGGTGCAGGATATCACCGAGAGCGTCCGGGCCCAGGAGGCGCTGAAGCATTCCGAAGAGTTCATCAAGAACATCCTCGAGAGCGTTGACGAGGGCTTTGTGGTCATCGATCCCGAGTACCGGATCATATCCGCCAACAGGGCGTTCTGCGAGCAGTCGGGAATGACCCTGGAAGCGATCATCGGGAAGCCCTGTTATGCAATAACGCACCGCGTGCATGCGCCCTGCCATGAGCTCAATCAGGCCTGCGCATGCAGGCGCACCTTCCTGACGGGAGAGCCCGCAGTCTCTTCCCATATGCATGCGGACCATGCCGGCAACCCCGTGCATGTGGAGACAAAAACCTATGCCATGAAGGACGGGTCCGGAAAGGTCAGCGCCATTATCGAGATCGTCAACGACATCACGGAAAAGAAGGGACTCGAGGATCAGCTCCGCCAGGCGCAGAAGATGGAGGCCATCGGCACGCTTGCCGGCGGCATCGCCCATGACTTCAACAATATCCTGTCGGCGATCATCGGCTATGGTCACCTGGCCCTCATGGCGATGAGGGAGGACGATCCGCAGCGGGTGAACATCCGTCAGATGCTGGAGGGCGCGGACCGGGCCGCGCAGCTCACGCAGAGCCTTCTTGCTTTCAGCCGGAAGCAGATCATCGACAGAAGGCAGGTCGATCTGAATGCAATTCTCAGGAAGGTGGAAAAATTCCTCGTGCGCATCATCGGCGAGGATATCGAGGTCAGGATGTCCCTGAGCGGGGGGCCGGTCACGCTCTTTGCGGACGCAAACCAGCTGGAGCAGGTCTTTATGAATTTTGCGACGAATGCTCGGGATGCCATGCCGAAGGGCGGCACGTTCCGGATCGAGACCGCGATCGCGGAGCTGGACAATGCGTTCATACTTGCCCATGGCTTCGGAACCCCCGGCGCCTATGCAATGGTCACGGTGGTCGACACCGGCATCGGAATGGACCAAGAGACGCAAAAACGGATATTCGACCCCTTTTTCACGACCAAGGAAGTCGGCAGGGGAACGGGGCTCGGCCTCGCGATGGTGTACGGCATCGTCAAGCAGCACGACGGATACATCACGGTGCACAGTGAGCCCGGCGAAGGAACCACGTTCCAGGTGTACCTGCCCCTGATCTCGGCGGAAGCCGCACCTGAGAAAAGCGCGGTCTCTTTCGAACAGCCAAAGGGCGGCACCGAGACGATCCTTTTCGCGGAAGACGATGCCGTCCTGCGGGAGCTCACGCAGGAGGTGCTCGAAGAATCGGGATACCGGGTGATCGTCGCTCACGACGGCGAGGACGCGGTGATAAAATTCAACCAGAACCGCGACCGGATCCAGCTCCTCCTGTTCGACCTCATCATGCCGAAGAAGAGCGGGAAAGAGGCCTTTGACGAGATCAGGAGGATGAAGCCCGGGATGCCGGTGATCTTCGCCAGCGGATATTCCGCCGACATGCTGCATCAGAAGGAGCTGCTCGAGGAAAACGCATCGGTGCTGTTCAAGCCGCTGCGGCCGAGTGATATCCTGAAAAAGGTCCGTGAAGTCCTGGACCGCTGAGGATCCCTTCCCGGCCGAAGACGGACAGGACCGCCTTCCTTACCGGCGCCAGATTTACTCCCCTCCCATCACCCCCCAGAAGCATTCTCATGCGAACACATCTGAACGTGCCCCGCCCTCCCATCTCGTTGCTTTATTACCCAAGGCAGGCAGGGTCCTCTCCGCGGCTGCGCGGCTTGAGCGAAGGGGGGGTCTGAAATGAGTCTTTTGAATCAGTGCGCGGCGGGCGGACCGGCTGCCTGCGCCGGGGCGCGCTGCATGATGAACACGAGCGGGAGCACGCAGAGGATCAGGATGCAGATGGTCAGGAAGGCGTCGGTGAAGGCCAGCGTGTTCGCCTGGCGGACCAGTTCTCCGTAGAGTGCGCCGTCGGCGCCCGAGGGCGGCAGCCCCCTTGACGCAAGCGCCGAGCCGAACCGCTGATGCGCGATCTGGTAGGCCGGATCGAACGGCGAGAGGTGCTCCACGAGGCGGGACTGGTGGAACTGCGCGCGCCGGGAGAGCATCGTCGTGGTGAAGGCGATTCCGACGCTGCCGCCGAGGTTCCGGAGCAGGTTGTACAGGGACGTTGCCTCGGTCATGTTCTCCTTCGGGATGTGCGACAGCGTCATGGTCGTGAGCGGTATGAAGGTCATGCCCATGCCGAGCCCGAGAATGACACGGGGCCAGACAAATGTCCAGAAGTCCGCCGTCATGTTGAACCGGGACATCTGGTAGGTGCTGTAGGCGCAGACCAGGATCCCGAAGGCAAGGATCCGCTTGGGGTTGACCTTACTGATAAGTTTCCCCGCAAAGGGCATGGTGAACATCGTTGCGAGCCCGCCGGGGCCGAGCACGAGCCCCGCGTAGAACGAAGTGTACCCCATGAGGCTCTGGAGGAAGATGGGCAGGAGCACGATGCTCCCGAAGAGGTTCAGGAATACGAAGAACATCACCGTGGCGCCGCTCGTGAAGGTCCGGTCCCTGAACACCTTCAGGTTCACGATGGGGTGTTCGGAATAGTATTCGTTGATCAACAGCAGGACCAGCGCCACGGCCGAGACGATGGCGAAGGCCACGATCAGGTTCGACCCGAACCAGTCCTCGCTCTCACCCTTGTCGAGAACGAACTGGAGCGAGCCGAGGCCCACCGCCAGGAACAGGAGCCCCCAGTAGTCGATTTTCATCTTCTGGCGCTGCATGTAGGGCGGGTCCTGGATCACGATGCTGTTCATGATGATGGACAGGATGCCGATGGGGATGTTGATGTAGAAGATCCAGCGCCAGGACCAGTTGTCCGTGATCCAGCCTCCGAGCAGCGGGCCCACGATGGGGCCGAGCATGGCGCCCATGCCGAAGATTGCCATGGCGGTGCCGTGCTTCTCCCGCGGGAAGCTTTCGAGCAGGATCGACTGGCTGATCGGCACGAGCCCCCCTCCGCCGATGCCCTGCAGGACCCGGAAGAAGACGAGGCTCTGGAGGCTCCAGGCCGAGCCGCACATGAAGGAGCTGAACGTGAAGAGGGCTATGGACGCGATCTGGTAGTTCTTCCTTCCGATGAGCCGGGCGAGCCAGCCGGCCATGGGGATGACGACCGCGTTCGACACGAGGTAGGCCGTGATGGTCCAGGTCGACTCGTCAAGGCCGGCGGAGAGCGAGCCCCGGATGTGGTTCAGGGACACGTTCACGACCGACGTGTCGATGATCTCGATCAGCGTCGGCAGCATCACGGTAAAGGCGATGAGGCCGCGACTGGCTCCCGGTTTCATGGAGATTCCTTCTCACTTCATAAAAAATTAACCAAAGAGATCACAGCTGACACCGAGGAACAGCGAAAGAACGAAATCGCTTGCGTTCTTATTTAACCACAGATGGACACGGATGAGAACCGCGGGAGCTATGTTCGTACGCGGCTTCGCCGCATGGATGCAAACTCTGGTTTGTAACGTCCTGGCAGCAGCAGGGTATGTTCATCTGTGGTTGCACGGTAGTTATTTTGCGATCACCGTGGGCTCCGCGGACATGCCGATCCTGAGGACATGGTCCTTGTCCTGGCCCTGGTCGAAAACGATCTTGACCGGGATCCGCTGCACGACCTTCACGTAATTGCCGGTGGCATTCTCGGGCGGGAAGAGCGAGAAACTGACCCCCGTACCGGCCATGATGCTGTCGACCCTGCCCGTGAACTTCTTTCCCGGGTACATATCGACGGAGATGGTGACCGCCTGACCCGGCCGGATGTTCGTCATCTCGGTCTCCTTGAAGTTCGCCGTCACCCAGATGTCCTGCAGCCCCACAACGGCCATGAGAGGCTGGCCAGCCTGGATCTGGTTGCCGAGCTGGGCGGATTTTTTTGCGATGTAGCCGTCCGCGGGCGCGTAGATCTTCGTGTACTGGAAGTTGAGCCCGGCCAGCTCCGCCGTTGCTTCCTTTTGCCGGGCCGTGGAGGCCTGCGTCAGCCGCTGCGATTCCGCGGTGCGCAGCTGCTCTTCCGCCGCCTTCACCTGGGCCGCTGCCACGTCATAGTTCGTCATGGCCCGGTCGTACCGGTCCCGGGGGAGGACCTCTTTCTGGAACAGGCTCTCCGCCCGCGCCTTCTCGATCTCGGCGAGCTTGAAGTTGGCACGCTGCAGTTCGAGGTTTGCCTGTGCCGCCGCGATCCGGTTCTCCATCTCGGACAGCTTCGCCTTTTCGGCATTCGCGCTCGACGACGCCTCGCGGTACCGGACGCTGTAGTCCTCCGGATCGATCTCGAGCAGGAGGTCGCCCTGCTTCACGTGCTGGTTGTCGTCGACGTAGATCCTCTTCACCGTTCCATTGATCTTGGCCGCGATGGTGTGGATATTGCCGTCGATGAAGGCATCATCGGTCGAGACATGGGTCCTGCGGTACTGGGAATAGAAGTAGCCGAGGATCGCCCCCACGATCACGACGATCCCGACTATGATGAACGCCTTTTTCTTTTTTCCGTTGTTCGCTGCCTGCTGTTCCGCCATGCTGATCTCCTTGCTCTTGATTCACGATCCCGTTATCGGAACGAGGCCGTATCGACGGACACCGACCCGGCGCCGTCCCGGCGCATACGGCGGAACCGGGACCCGAACGGGCAACCTCCCCGCATTCAGGGAAAACGCTACTTCCCATACATTCCCGTAAGGTCCCTGCCCATTGCGTAGAGCAGGCCCGCCTCGGCCCGGGCGAACCCATACCGGGCCTTCCAGGTGCCGGTCCCCGTGGCGGTCAGGAGCGTCACCGCATCGAGCACTTCCGTTGCCGTACCCACGCCTTCCTGGTACCGGAGCCGCTGCAGGCGGAGGTTCTCCTCGGCCTGGGTGACCGCCGTCTTCGTCACTTCGATCTGCTGCGTCGAGCTCTGGAGGTTGAGATAGGCCCCCTTCACGTCGAGCCGCACGGCGTCCAGGATCTTGTCCCGCGTTGCCCTGAGCGATGCCAGCTCGCTTGTTCCGATGTGGACCCGCGCGCTGGTTGCCCCCCCGGAGAATAGGTTGAAGCTTGCGCCGGCAATGAGCGACCAGTTCCGGGGGTAGACCATGAACTCATTCTCCTGGTACTGGTACCCCCCCGACAGGTAAAAGGTGGGGAGATATTCGGCCCGGGTGGATTTGATGCTCTCCTCCTTCGACAGGATGTCCGAATCGAGCGCCTGGAGCTCAGGGCTCTCCGCCTCGGCCACGGCCCAGGCGGCGTCGAGGGTGATTCCTGCCGACGGGCTCTCCCTGACCTCTTCCGGCTGAACGGGCTCGTCCAGGTGGCGCAGCAGGAGGCTGTTGACCCGCGATGCCAGGAGGGACCGGCTGTTCTCGGCAACCAGGTAGCGCTGGCGGGAATCGGCGAGCGCCACTTCGGCCTGGAGTACCTCGTTCCTGGTCACTACGCCGCCGGCATAACGCACGTCCGCGTCGTGCTTATGCGCCTCGTACTGCTTCACCTCTTCCGCGGCCACCTGCAGCAGCTTCTCGGACTCGAGGAGATCATAGTAGACGAGAATGAAATCGAGCGCAGACCGGTTCCGTGTCCGCCGGGTCTCGATCTCGCTCGCCTTGAGATTATAGCCGGCCGCGTCAATGGAAGACGAGGTCTTCCCGAAGTCATAGAGCAGCTGGTTCGCGGTTACGCCGTAGGTGAGGAACTGGTCCTGCGACGTGGGAGCCACAACGGAGCCGAAACGCGCCGTGGGCTGATACCTGAGACGGGTCTCGTTGCCGTAGACGCTCACCTGCGGGAGCCAGGGAGAACGGGCGAGGGACACGCCGGCACGCGCGGCGTCCTCCTGCATCCGGGCGATCTTCACGTCCCTGCCGGAATCGGCCACGATCCTGAGCCCTTCCTCGAGCGTCAGGGCCCCGGCTGCGGACGGGATCAGGATCGAGCACAACAAGGCTATGATGGGAAAACGTCTCATAGGGCTCCCTCGGCGATTTCCGGAGATAATGTAAGTGCTCACTATAATACGATAAAACAAATAAAAAGAAAAGGGGTCATCTGTGACATTTTTCTTCACAACCGGCGCGCTCGGATTTATAGTATCACGTGCTCAGGGAGAAACAATCATGGCCCAGGTGATATCGGCCAGCCGAAGGACGGATATCCCCGGATTCTATTCGGAATGGTTCGTGAACCGGCTCAGGGCCGGCTTCGTCTATGTCCAGCAGCCCTACTCCGGACGGATGTCACGTGTCTCGCTCCTCCCGGGGGACGTGAACGCGCTGGTCTTCTGGTCGAAGAATTATGGTCAGCTCCTGGGCAGGCTGGAAGATGTCGAGAAGACTACGAGGAACCTCTTCTTCCACTTCACCATCACGGGGAACCATGAGCTCGAATTCCACGTTCCGGACCCCAGAGAGGCGGTCGGGGACTATATCCATATCGCCCGACGCTACTCGCCGGACCACATCATCTGGCGGTACGATCCGGTCTGCATAACGGACAAACTGTCCTTCGAGACGCACCAGGAGCGCTTCGTGCGGTGCGCCGAGCTTCTGCAGGGGCATGCGAAGCAGTGCATCATCAGTTTCGCCCATCCCTACCGCAAGGCCATCGAAAACTTTAAAAAGTACACCGACCACGCCTTCGTCGATCTCTCGGGGGACGTGAAGCGGGCATATGCCGAGAGGCTCGCGGAAAAGGCAGCCCGGTACGGGATCAGACTCATGGCCTGCTGCAATGACGGGCTCGTATCGGAGCAGATCGGGAAGGTGCGCTGCATCGACGGCAGGCGTCTCTCGCTGCTTTTTGGCAGCCCCATCGATGTCCGGGCAGCGGCGTCCCGCAGGGAATGCGGGTGCACACGGAGCACGGACATCGGCGCCTACGACACGTGCGGCCACGGGTGCCTGTACTGCTACGCGAACAGCGACAAGGACAGGGCCCGGTCCCTCCAGCACCGGCATGAGCCGGAGTGGAACTCGCTCAGGGCGGATGTGCGGGAAGTGGACGGGGGACTGGACCGCAAGGGTTGACAGCAGCAGGCCGTGGCAGGGGTGGCAGAGATGTAAAGCGTGATGAAGCAACGCTGTCCAGTCTCCGCCGCACCGGCTGTTGACAAGAAAGGGAAAAAGCCATACAGTACCGCATCAACACCTATCGTCGAAACCTGGGAATCCCATGAACGTCCACTACCCACTAAAACGTATCGCCGCGATTCTCCTCCTTGTTCTGCTATCCTCCTGTGCGCGACCGGTGTTGGTTTCGAAACCAGAAGACGCTTTGGAGCGGATCTCCTGGTGGCGCGCTGCTGCGCCGAATGATGACCGCGGGTTCAGGGACATGAGCGGCGCCGCGCGGCAGAGCCTGGAGTACTACCGGAAACTGCCGCCGGACACGGTGCTCCCCTTCGGCTCCGATCATGTGACCGCCCTGGATATGACCCTGACGATCCAGAACTTTCTGCTCATCATCGAGAACGGATCCCTGAGCGAGGCGGAAAAGGCCAGGCAAATCAAGAAGAATTTTATTCTCTACCGGTCAGTGGGGTCGAATGGCCGCGGCAGGGTGCTCTTCACCGGGTATTACGAACCGCACCTGTCCTGCAGGCTCGCCGCGGATGACGTCTTCCGGTATCCCCTCTACCGCCGTCCCGACGATATCATCGAAGTGGACCTGACCCAGTTTGGGAACGGGTTCCCGAAGAACAAGCTCCTCGGCAGGCTCGAGGGGAAAAAGGTGATCCCCTACTTCTCGCGCGAGGAGATCGACCGGAAGAACGCGCTGGCAAAGAAGGACCTGGAGATCTTGTGGTGCAACGACCTCGTGGACATTTACTTTCTGCAGGTCCAGGGATCGGGAAAGGTC
This sequence comes from Nitrospirota bacterium, assembly GCA_035516965.1. NCBI lineage: Bacteria > Pseudomonadati > Nitrospirota > Nitrospirota bacterium. The sequence continues at coordinate 21,837 of DATIZR010000074.1, read as the reverse complement.
GACCTCGGGGACGGCATGGTGTTGAGCATCCTCTATGACGGGGGGAACGGAAGACCCTTCAAGGGAGTGGGCAGCTATTTAATCAATTCGGGCATTATCCCGCGGGAAGCGATGTCCATGCAGATGATCCGCCAGTACCTGCGTGATAATCCTGAGCAGATCCGGGACATACTGACCCAGGACCCCAGCTATATTTTTTTCAAGACCGGGAGCGGACCATCGGTGGGAAACATCGGCGTGCCGCTCACGCCGTTCCGCTCAATTGCCACGGACAGCAAACTCTTTCCCAAGGGCGCGCTTGCCTTGATCGCCACGGAGAAACCCGTGATCGAGAACAACATCATCAGAGGGTGGGTGCCCTTTACGCGTTTCGTCGTGAACCAGGACACCGGGGGCGCCATCAGGGGTCCGGGCAGGGTCGACCTGTTCTGGGGCCAGGGGCCGGAGGCGGAACTGGGCGCGGGATACATGCAGCAGGAAGGGGAGCTCTATTTTCTGATGAGGAAGAAGCAGGAATAGTTCCTAACCCGGACAAGCCGAATCAGAACCAGAAGCTAAAGGCGTCTCTCGCGGAGCACGCGGAGGACGCAGAGTTTAGAACCAAAACCCGAAAGTCTTTCCTGGCGAATTATTTTTTGGTTTTCTCTGCGAGCTCTGCGCCTCTGCGAGAAATTTTCTTGCAGTTTTGTAAAGAATTTGACTTGTTAGTTCCTCAAAGCCATGCACGAAAGCCGAAGCAGTATCACGAGCAGGCTTTAGCCGTTTTTGCGAGAGATCCCGCGCCGTCATTGCGAGCCGAAGGCGAAGCAATCTCGCTTTGTGGCCCGGGATAAACTCCGCAATATCGGTTTTAGATAAATCAAGAACTTCGAGATTGCCGCGTCGCAAAAATCGCTCCTCGCAATGACATATTGCCAGTTTTCAATTAGCCTCCAATAATGCTCCGGAATAATTTCTTCGTCCGCTCCTCCGGCTCCAGGTCCAGGTCACGGCTCAAGGCCCGCTCACACCGTTCGTAGGTCCGGATCGCCTCTGTCCGCTGTCCTGAAGCACGGTACCGGGCCATCAGCCAGCGGCAGGTCTGCTCATTCGCGGGGTCTGCCAGGAAGAGCGTCTCATGAAGAGCTACGGCCTTTTCCCCCTCTCCCAGCGAATCTGCAAGGGTGCCCGCCTCCTCGAGCGTGCGCAGGTACTGCAGGCGCAGCCGGTCCCGCGTCTCGGCGCTCCATCCGGCGTAAAGGTCTTCGGGCAGGAAATCTCCGGCATAGAGCGAGAGGGTCTTTTCGTACTCCTTCAGGAGCTCCTTCCGCGGGTGCGCCGTTCTCAGCCGGGCAACGTGTTCGGCCTGCGCAAGGAATTGCCCGACATCGGTGCGGACGCGGCGCCGGTTGAGCCCGAGCAGGTCGCCCTGCTGCCGGATGATGAAGATGTCCCTCCCTGCCAGAGGCCGCGGGTCGAGCGTTTTCCGGAGCCGGTACAGCATGGCGTTGAGCAGGCTGCCTCCGTTCTGCGACCCCTTTGCCGGCCAGAGAATGTCCGCGGCTAGCTCCCGGGAGATCTTGCCGTCCTGCGCCACCAGCAGCTTGAGCAGGGTCCTGGCGCGTTTGCTCTTCCACTCCCCGTCGCTGACGGGCTTGCCGCCGCGGAATACCTTGAACCCGCCGAGGCATTGTACGGACAGGAGCTGATACCCGGCTCCGGTCCCGTGGTCTCCGGCCAGGGACGTGCAGTAGTCCGTGCAGATGCCCGCAGTCGCGGCTTTCCGGGCCAGGTCCCTCAGCTCCCCGGTGGTCAGCAGCGCGTAATAGGTGAAGCCCCGGTCCTGGCCGATGGAAAAACCTTCGGCGAGATGACGCAGGACGAGATCGTTTTTCTTCTTCTTTTCGTACAGCATGGCCAGCATCAGGTGGGCGTTCGCCTCCTGCTGGGCGGCCCTGAGGCTCCTGAGCGAACGGAGTGCGGACGTCAACTCCTGCTCGGCCCGCTGCAGTTTCCCGGACTTCAGATGGATCGCCCCGCTGGCGATCAGGTAGATCGCGTGGAACAGCTTGCTCCCGGACTACGATCGGACCGCGAGGGCGGAGTCCGATTCGCATTTTGCCTGCCGCAGCTTCCCCTGGAACAGATAGGTGATCGCGAGCAGGTGCGACGCTGATGCACGGAAGAACTCGTTGCCGGACTGGGAGCCCCTGCGCTTGCACTCGCCAAGCAGCACCTCGGCCGCCCGGTAATCGCCCTGCGCGATCTTGAGCCACCCTTCGATATCAAGGGAGAGAAAACCGATGGATTCCAGGGTGTGGCTGTCCGCCACCCTCCTGCATTCGTCGATGCGTTCCTGAGCTTCCGTAAAATCGCCCTCGAACAGCGCGGTCATGGCGCTGGTCAGGAGCAGCGCGGCCCTGCTGCCCATCTCGTGGGGGATGGCGGCATGAGCTTCGAAGCCTCTCCGGAGCGCTTCTCGGGCAAGAGGGAAATCGCCCTCGTAGAGCGCGCAGGGCGTCAGGTACACAGCGCACGTGATCTGGTAAAAGACATCCCCCTGCTTCCCGAAGAGATCGAGCGCCCGCGTCAGCGAGTCCGCGCTCTTCTGCAGCTTCCCGGTGAAGAACCATGCCATGCCGAGCGCCAGATGGAGCCTGGCCCGGGCCACCTGGGGCTCCCGGGCGCCCCGGCTGAGGATCGTGAGCGCCTGGCGCGCTGTGCGCTCCATACGGCTGAAGTCGCCGCCCGTATGGAAGCATTGTTCGATGATGCCGCAGAGGGACAGCATCAGACCCGAACCCCGGCTGGGAACAATGGTGCGGGAGCGGAAGCCCTTCTGTGCGAGGTCGAAGAACGAAAGGGCGGCACGGGGGTCCGTGAACCGGCATGAAACTGCACGCGCCAGATGGAACCAGGGCCGGTTGCGGTTATCTTTGGGAAGGTCTCCCTGCCAGCGGAGAAGTGTCTGCGTCTTCCCCCGGGAGATCAGTCCCGGTGCCGAGGTCTCGATCAGGCGAAGGGCCTGCGCGAACTGGCCTGAGGCGAGCAAAAGGTCGACGGCCCGCACCGCGTCCCCTGAGCGTGCGAAATAGACGGATGCGCGGGAGTACAGTTTCCGGGCTTCACACGGCTTCAGGGAAGTCCACAGCTTTTTGGAAAGGAATTCCCGGAAGAGCGCGTGATAGCGGATGACCGTGCCGGCGTCGTCGGCAGCGGCGATGAAGAGGTTCCTCCGCCGGAGCTCGGCCAGGAGGCTGGCCGTTTTTCCCTGGGGGAGCCCGGTGAGCTGCGTCATAAGCGGGGCCGGCAGATGGTCGGAGACGAAGGTCCGCAGCAGGAACTGCTGAAGGTCCGCAGGCAGGTGAGCAATGACCTCCTGGGCCAGATAGTCAAAGACGTGGGCGTGGAGGGCGTTCCTGCCCGGCCCCTTCAGGGATTCGTGCAGGGGGGCCGACGCAGTCGCGAGGTATTCATGCATCAGCACGAGCGCCGTGGGCCATCCTTCGGCTGTCCTGTTCACAAGGGCGGCATCATCCGGAGCAAGATGCATTCCAAACACGGAACTAAAGAGGTCCTGCGCCTCGCCATCACTGAACTTGAGATCACTGCCGGACATCTCCGCGACGGCCCGCCTTGCCCTCAGACCCGCGATCGCCAGTTCCGGCCGCGTCCGCGAAAGGACCATGAACCGGACGTGGGACGGCGCATCCTCGAAGAGTGTTGCGAGGACCTGCAGAAGCTCGGGAGAGCAGGACGTATTATTGAGATCATCGAAAATGATAAGGCAGGGAGCGGCGAGCGAAGCGAAAACCTGGCGGACCCATTGACGCGCCGTGTGCCTGAGAGCTTCGACACCGTGCCGGTCATGGGAGATGCGCGGGAGAGCGGGGACAAGGCCGGGAAAGACGAGCTGCAGTGCCTGTCCCAGGGAGGAAAGAAAGAGCGCCGGATTTTCATCCTCCTGGTCCATGTTGTACCACAAGAAAGGCGACTCCGTTGCCCGTGCAAAGCCGGCCGCCAGGGTGCTTTTCCCCTGCCCGGCCTGGCCGTGGATGATCACGAGCTTTTTGTCATCCCACGCGTGGAGGCGGTTCAGGAGGCGGTCCCGGTCGAGGACGGGAGCGGCGCGGGGAGGAAGAAATTTCGCTGTGTGCATGGTGATGTCCCCTCGTACGGTCTGAATGCCTGCACGTGGAACGCTTCAGGCGGTCTTAGTAACTAACAAATCAAATTCTTTACAAAACGGCAAGAAAATTTCTCGCAGAGGTGCAGAGCTCGCAGAGAAAATCAAAAATAATTTGCCATGAAAGACTTTCGGGTTTTGGTTATAAACTCTGCGTGCTCCGCGAGAGACGCCTTTAGCTTCCGGGTTAGGACGAAAATGAAAAAAGGCCGGGTTCTCTGCATTCCGCCCTGCTGATGAATAAAAAGCGCTCAGCCGCCAATCCGGCATGATCGTCATGATTATAGAGAGGACACGACGAAAAATCAACGGGAACTCTGAGGCGGCAGTGAGCACGGCGAGGTAAGGAGAACGGGCAGACGGGAAGCTCTCTTCGCGGGACGATCCTTCTCAGACGGACTGACCATAAATTCCGAGCATCTCCCCGGTAAACCCGCATCCGGGTTGGTGAACGACGAGCGGCGGAAGAACACGCAGCCCGACCCCCGCGGCCTTCACGGACTCGATCAATGCGAGCGACGCAGGCTTGTCACGGAAGGGGTGGACGAGGCGCATGAGCTTCGGCTCGAGTCCCCGCTTCCGGAGCGAGGGGAGCAGTTCAGCGAGCCGGTCTGCGGGAAAAACGACAACATAGCGCCCCCCGTTCTTCAGGAACCGCTGGAGGTCCAGCCAGTCGGAAAGACTTCCCTGGCGCTCCTGGCGGGACACCCGGCGCTCTTCTCCGGGACTCTGCTTCCCGGCCCCGTTCCGCCGGTAGGGCGGGTTCGCAACGATGACGTCGAAGAGAGCGGACGAGAGATCCCTCTTCATCGACCGCAGGTCTCCCTCGCTTAACTGGACCCGGTCCTCGAGCCCATTGTCAACGATATTCCTGCGGCACAGCCTTGCCAGGGCCGGCTGGATCTCGACCGCGGTCAGGTGAGAGCGAAGATGTTTTTTCGCGAGGAGGAGGGAGACGATGCCCGTTCCCGTGCCCGGTTCCAGGATGCGGTCCCAGGGCTTGATGCGGCAGAAATCGGCGAGCAGGAGACTGTCCAGATTGAAGCGGGCGCCTCGTTTGTCCTGAGCAACGGTCACGACACCCGCGCCACGCAGAGACATGCTGTCGAGAGTATGGATTTCCTGGCCGGTCAACGGATGAGTTCCCTCAATCGGATCGATGCCTGAAATTCTCAATACGAAGTGCACATGAACAGAACGTACCAGGAGCCCGGCAGGAAGATGCTACGGATTGCTGACAGCAGCGTGGCGATTGGAACTTATTTGTAAGCTGTGATCCGTGACGCGAAGAGAGTGCCGTTACTGCACCTTTTCCACGTATTCCTCGGTCAGCCGCTTCGGCCTGCCCTGTGGGTCCACGTAAACGACTTTCGCCCTGCATTCCACCAGGACGCGTTGGGAGCTCTTTTCCCGCATGATATGTTCGAAGACCGTGGTCACGCGCGTGATATCACGGACCCAGGTCTCGACCTCGATGACGTCACCGTACCGGGCCGGAGACTTATAGTCAATCTCCGCCCTGAGCACCATGAATATGGTTCCCTCGTCCGCGAGCTTCCTGACCGAGTAGCCTTTGCTCGCGAGGTATTCGGTCCGCGCGCGCTCCATATACTTGAGGTAGTTCGCGTAATAGACCACGCCTCCGCAGTCCGTGTCCTCGTAATAGATCTTGACGTCCATGAAGTGGTTCATCATCCTACCCCTTCAGGATCTTCTCCGCCGCGATCTGCCCTTCATGCACGCAGTCCCCGATGCCGATGCCCTTGTAGGAACAGCCGATGAGATGCAGTCCCGGGTGGGTCGAGATGGTGCGGTCGAGCACGCCGACCCGGTCCAGGTGCCCTACCGTGTATTTCGGCATGCCCTTGATCCAGCGGTAGATCTTCGAAAACTGCGCGTTCGCCTTGAGCCCCAGGATCGCGTCGAGCTCTTCGAGCACCATCGTGGTCATGCCGGCGTCGTCGAGCTCCTGCACGAGATCCTCGTGATGACCGCCGCCCACGAAGCCGCGGATCAGGATATGGTCGTCGGGCGCGCGGAAGGACCACTTGATCGAGCTGTAGGTTGCGGCGTTGATCCGCCTGCCCTCCACGCGCGGGACGATGAACCCGAAGCCCTTGAGCGGTACCTTGACGTCCTCCTTCCGGAACGCGATCGAGACCGTGGCCGACGAGGACCACTCGATCCGGTTCAACTGGGCCGCAAGGGTCTCGTCGAATCCCTTGACCATTTCCGCTGAATCGTAGGAAGCTGTGCCGAGCACGACCTGGTCCGCCTCGAGCGCTTCCCCGCTCTCCAGGATCACGCGGTACCCCGTGCCCCGCGGCTCGACGGCCTTCACGGAAGTATTGAGCCTGATCGAGTCCTTGCCGATGGCATCGGCGCAGGCCTGCGACAGGGTCTCCATGCCGTTCTTGAAGCTCATGAAATAGGTCATCTTCGGCGCGCCGGGCTTGGGAGGCGGACCGCTCAGCGTTGCCTGGGGCCTGCTTCGCATGGAAGCGAGCATGCCGCGGATCAGGCTGCCGCTCTTCTGTTCCATTTGCACGAAGCGCGGGAACGTGGCGAGTACGCTCATGTTGTCCGGGTTCGAGGTGTGGATCCCGGCGACGAGCGGCTCCGCGATTTTCTCGAGGCATTCGCGGCCGAGGCGGCGCGTCACGAACGTGGCGAGGCTTTCATCCTCCATGACTTTGCGCTTCGGCACAAAGATCTCCATGCCCATGCGCATCTTGCCCGGCCAGGAGATGAGTCTCGATTTCGCCATGGGCATGAACATCGTCGGCACCATGAGCATTACGCCTTCCGGCAGGGAGTGGAGCCGCTTCCGGGAGTAGATGAAGGTCCCCTTGAACTGGTCGTTCGAAGGCAGCATCTCCGGTTCCAGGCCGAGGTTTCTGGCGAGGTTCACGGTCCAGACCTTCTCGGGAAGAAAACTGTCCGGCCCGCCTTCGATGGTGAACTGGCCGACCTTCTCGGAGATGAACTTGCCGCCGATACGGCCGCTCTTTTCGAGCAGCAGCACATCGGCCTGCTTGTTGTGCGCCTTGGCCCCGGCCTTCAGCTGGACGGCCGCGGCCAGCCCGGCGATGCCGCCGCCTACGATGATTGTTTTTGTCATAAGAACCCCTTGTGGACGCAGATTTGAGCAGATGAACGCAGATAAGCCATCGAATGCTTTTTAAGCATAGCTTGTTTCAAAACGTGCAGATTAATTATTTGAACAATGCATCCTCAACGACGTTCGTTCGATCTTTTTACGCTCAGTAAAGATTACGTTGCCTGTTTCACAATTTCAGCCAGTGCCATGATAAAGAGCCGCGAGGTGTTCAGCGATTCAGCCCGTTCGAACGTGATACCCAGTTTTTCCGCGTGCGCCCGGTGCACGATGTCGATGTCGTACAGTGTTTCCAGATGGTCGCAGGTGAAGCCGACGGGAACTTCCAGGACCGAGCGAAAGCCCTCCCGGGCGATGGCGTCGAGTGTGGGCTCGACCCCGGGTTCGAGCCAGGGCTCGGTGGCGCGGGCGCCTTTGCTCTGCCAGGCCGCGCGCCAGTGTTTGAGGTCAAGGCTGTTTGCAACGAGCTGAATGGTTTCTTCGACCTGACGCTTGTACGGATCGCCCGCCGTGATGTACCGCACGGGGATGCTGTGACTGGTGAAGATCACCACTACGTGTCTTTGCTCTCCGGTCCAGAAGCGTTTCAGGCCGTCAAAAACTCGTTCCTCCCAGGCATCGATGAAATGAGGGTTATCGTGCCAGCTTGCAATGAACTTCTTGCCGATGGACCCTTCATTCAGCCGGTCGAAGGCCGACTGGTAGACGCCGGTGGTCACCTCCGTGGCAAAGGGAGACAGGGAGAGGCCGATCACGCGTTTGGCGCCCTCCCGGACCGCTTTCTCGAAAGCCACTCCGATGGAGGGGGAGGAGTACCGGAAGCCCTCATACACGCGGAAGCCGCTGCCGAGTTCCGCGGCAAGGGCCTGGGCTTGCGCCTTGACGAGGTCGGGCAGCGGCGACCCGCCTCCGATCAGTTTGTACCGTTCGGCGACGGCGGCGACCACGGGGGCAGGGGCAGGACGCCCCATGAACGAGGCCATGAAGGGGCCCACTTCGTCGAGCGACCGCGGCCCGCCCAGGGCGATGAGTATGACGGCTGTGTGGTTGGACATGAAAATGCAGGGACAGGGAGGCCAGGACAGTCCGAATTCCCGGACCCTGGCTCGGGGCCCCGAACCCTATCTCTTGCTCAGTTCGTGCGTCGCGTTGATGAACTCAGCGGCGTGGTCGAGCGGCGTCTGCTGCAGGATGCCATGGCCCAGGTTCATGATGTGGCCGTTCCTGCCGCCCGCCCGGTCGAGGATCTCCCGGGTGCGCTTCCGGATGAACTCCTTGGAGCCGAAGAGGGTCACGGGGTCGAGGTTCCCCTGCACAGCCTTGTGGTGTCCAACGCGGTTCCAGGCCACATCGAGGTCGCAGCGCCAGTCCAGGCCGATCACGTCTCCGCCGGCCTCAGAGACCATCTCGAGGAGATGGGTCGCCCCGTGGGCGAAGTGGATGAGCGGCACCGTCTTCTTGACGCCGGCGATAACGTTCTTCTGGTGCGGCAGCACGAACTCCCGGTAATCGCTCGGCCCGAGCGCGCCGACCCAAGAGTCGAAGAGCTGGACGACCTGCACGCCCGTGTCGATCTGGGCGTCCAGGTAATTGATGATGACGCCGGTAAGATGCTCCATGAGCGTATGCCAGGCCTTCGGCTCGGAGAACATCATGGCCTTGGCGTGCTCGTAGTTCCGGGAGCCGCCGCCCTCGATCATGTAGCTTGCAAGCGTGAACGGCGCACCCGAGAAGCCGATGAGCGGCACCTTGCCGTTCAATTCCTTGAGCACGAGCTTGATGGCCTTCATCAGATACTCGATCTGGGATGCGGCATCAATGGGCTTCAGCTTCTGCACGTCGGCCATGGTCCGCACGGGGTTGTGGATGACCGGGCCTTCGCCTTTGGCGAATTCGAGGCCGATGCCCATGGGCTCGAGCGGCAGCAAGATGTCGGCGAAGATGATGGCCGCGTCGATCTCGTAGCGCCGGACGGGCTGAACGGTCACCTCGGCAGCCACCTCCGGCGTCTTGCACATCTCAAGGAAGGTGTGCTTCGCGCGGATCTCGCGGTATTCAGGCAGATACCTGCCCGCCTGTCGCATCATCCATACGGGCGTGCAGTCCACGGGCTCCCGCCTGCATGCCTTGATGAACCTGTCTGCTCTGGACATCGATGGTCTCCTTACCCTAGCCTGTCAAATAGTAGTGGATGCTGAATTGCAAGCAACAATAATAGTATGTTATTGAATAAAACTCAAGGGATTTTTGCGTGAATCCTGTGAAAGAAGGGCTATTCTTTGCTTCGAAACGACAGTGCGGCAAGGGTGATCATAATGACCGAGACCGCAGCCACGATGAAAAGATCGAGGGAGATCGGGAATTCGGGGCCGAGGGGTGGCGTGGCGTTCAGGAGAAGAGCGTGCTTGAAGGCGTCTATGCCATAGGTCAGGGGGTTGACCTGGGAAAGGTGGCGGAGCGCGGGAGGCATGGCCGAGACCGGATACATCGCGCCCGAGAGGAACAGCATGGGCATCACCAGGAAGTTCATGATGATGTTGAAGCCGTCGAAGGACGTGAGCCGGGCGGCAATCAGGATGCCGAGCGACGTGATGCAGAATGAGACCAGCAGGGACACGGCAACGACCTCGGCAAACTGCGCGATGGTCACGTGAATGCCGAGAAAGGGGATGAGGAACAGGATGATGACGGCCTGGGCCACGGATATCAGGGTCCCCGAGACGGCCTTGCCGATCACGATGGACAGCCGCGAAATGGGTGCGACCAGCATTTCCTTCATGAACCCGAACTCACGGTCCCAGACGATCGAGATGGACGAGAAGATCGACGAGAACAGGATGGTCATGCCGATCATGCCGGGAAAGATGAACTGGAGGTACGAGAAGCCCGCCTGCGGTCTGATGAGCGAGCTCATGCCGTTGCCGACGACGAACAGCCAGAGAACGGGACGGGCAAGGGTCCCCAGGAGCCGGCTCTTCTCGCGGAAGAACTTCTTGAACTCGCGCAGGCATATCACGTAGATGGGCCGGAGCTGGATCATCGCTGCGCCCTCCGGTGGCTGCGCACGAATTCCCGCGTTATCTCCCGGTCGTTCTGGAGCCCTTCATCCCTGATGGTTCTTCCGGTGAGCCGGAGAAAGACATCGTTCAGCGTCGGCTTCTTGAGCCCGACCGAACGGGTCTCGACCGACAGCGCCTGCAGGAGCTTGGGAATGAACTCGTCGCCCCTCTCCGCCTCGATGCACACCCCGTCGTTTTCGGCCCAGGTCTTCTTGTTGAAGACACGCTCTATTTCCCGCGCGGCGCGCTGGTTGTCCGAGGTCACGAGCGTGATGATGTCACCATGCAGCATTTCCTTGAGCCGGGGGGGAGTGTCGAGCGCGATGATCCTGCCGTGGTCCATGATGGCGATGCGGTCGCAGTTCTCCGCCTCCTCCATGTAATGCGTGGTCATGAAGACGGTGATCTTCTCTTTTTTCCTGAGCTGATCGATGAAGTCCCAGATGGTGTTCCTTGTCTGAGGGTCGAGTCCGATGGTCGGCTCGTCCAAGAACAGGACCCGCGGGTAATGGAGCAGGCCCCGGGCGATTTCGAGGCGGCGTTTCATGCCGCCCGAAAAGTTCTTGATCAGGTCGTGCTTCCGGGACTGGAGCGCGACCACGGCGAGCATCTCGTCGATCCGGCGCTCGGTCAGCTTCCGGTCCAGATTGTAGAGGTACGCATGGAACTTGAGGTTCTCGTAGGCTGTCAGGCCGGCATCGAGCGTGGTGTCCTGGAAGATGAGGCCGATGGCTGCGCGGACCTCGTCGGGATCCTTTGTACAGTCGTGGCCGGCGATCTCAGCCCTCCCGCCCGTGGGGGACAGGAGCGTGCAGAGGATGTTGATGGTCGTTGTCTTTCCCGCGCCGTTCGGCCCGAGAAAGCCGAAGACCTCGCCTTCGTTCACGGAGAAGGAGATGTTGTCGACAGCGGTCAGGGTCTTGAAATGTTTGGTGAGATTGTGGACTTTTATAATAGACATAAAAAAAGCTTCGGCTACCACTCCATCCGATCCTTCGGCACGTACCAGTGGATGAAGTTGTACATGATGCCGAGCGGCGCGACCTCGATCCCCTTGAACCGCCTGTGCACGATCGGCAGCGCATCGGGGACATAGAGGAAGGCATAGGGCTGCTCCTCCGCGAGGATCTCATGGATGCGGTAATAGATCTTCTTTCTTTTTTTCAGGTCAAAGGTCCTCCGTCCTTCGACGAGAAGCCGGTCGACCTCGGCGTTCTTGTAGCCGATGAAGTTGTATTCTCCCTTTTTGGTCTTGCTCGAATGCCAGATGTCGTACAGGTCCGGATCGCGGCCCATGCTCCAGCCGAGAATGATCGCATCGAAGGAACGCTTGTCGATCTGTTCGAGAAAGGCCTGCCATTCCATGACCCTGATGCTCACGTCAATACCCACGGCCTTCAGGTTCTGCTGGATGATCTCGGCGGCATGAATACGTTCGTTGTTGCCCTGGTTGGTCAGGATCGTGAAGCGGAAGGGCTTGCCGTTTTTTGCGAGCATTCCATCCTGCGACCCGACCTGCCATCCCTCTTCGGCGAGCATGCGCCGGGCGCGTCCGGGATCGTAGGAGTAGCTCCGGGCGTCGGGATTGTAAGCCCAGGAGACGTACGAAAAGGGACCGGTACAGGGTTTGCCGAGGCCGAGCAGGATGCCGTCGATGATGCTCTGCCGGTCGATCGCGTACGAAAGCGCCTGGCGGACGGCAATGCTGCCGAACAGCGGGTTGGTCAGATTGTACCCCAGGTATGTATAGGCGTTCGCCGGGTAGCGGAACTTGTCGTAATGCTCCCTGATCCTGCGCGTCTCGCTCTTCCTCAGGTACTGGAGCGGCGTCAGACCCATCATATCCACGCCGCCGGACAGCAGTTCCTGGAACATGGTCGTGCTGTCCGGGATGATCCGGTACAGGAAGGTGTCGATGTTCGGCCGGCCTTCAAAGTAGTCCGGGTTCGCCTCAAGCACGATCTTCTGGCCCGCGATCCATTCTTTGAACCGGTAAGGCCCCGTTCCGATGGGTTTCCGGTTGAATGCGTCGGTGTTGATGTCCTTTCCCTCGAGGAGATGCTTCGGGATCATGCCCGCGGCCCAGCTTTCGAGCGCCGGCGAGAAGGGCTCCTTGTAGGTCACCCGGAACGTGTACCGGTTCACGATTTCCGCCTTCGCAACGTCCATATAGGAGCTGCTGTACGGAGTGGCGACCTTCGGGTCCATGAATTTCTGGTACGTGAAGAGGCAGTCCTCGGCCGTGAATTCCACGCCGTCGTGCCATTTCACGCCTTTGCGCAGATGGAACGTGATGGTCTTGCCCCCGTTGGTCACGTTCCATTTTTCCGCAAGGTCGCCGATGAGCCTGATGTCCTTGTCATACTTGACCAGGCCGTTGAAGACCATGTCATTGATCGTCCCCGAGGCGGAGTCATTGGCGATGACCGGGTTCAGCCGGCGGGCGTCACCGATCGAGCTCTCGACGAAACTGTTCGGGTTCCTCTCGGCCTTCTGGCCGCAGGCGGAAAGAAGAAGGCCAAGGACAAAAATGATTAACCACAGAGAGCGCGGAAAAGAGCAAAGAGTTTTTGAACAAAGCGGGCGGTCATGCTTTTCCCCCGGAGTCCTCTGTGGTGAAGGAATCTTCTTGAGTCGTTTAATGATCATCATAACGAAAAAATAAAAGGGTAGGCAAAGCCTACCCTGTATGATACACGCACTCAACTGCAGCAATGGCTATTTTGCCGGAGCGGGAGCAGGTGCTTGCTGAGCAGGTGGGGCGAGAGGAGCCGCAGGAGCTGTCTGCTGCTGGGGCGGCCGTACTCCCTCCATGACGGAGCTTTTCTTCGACGACGTGATCGCCAGTCCGAGCGAGGTGAACATGAACAGGATGGCCGCACCGGTCGTAAGCTTTGCCAGAAAGCTCTGCGCCCCGCGAGGGCCGAAGACGGTCTGCGATGCACCGCCGAATGCAGCGCCGATGTCAGCTCCTTTACCCTTCTGGAGAAGGACCATCGACACCAGGATGGCCGATACAATGACGTGGACCGTTATCAATAAAATGCGAAGCATGAGCGTGTACCCTCCTTAATATATTTCCCGCACCGCGGAATCCGCCGAGAGGGACTTTGATCTGCGCTGTGAGCGGTTAAATCTCAGCGATCTCTGCAGTACGATGATTACCGAAAATTGACCAGAGCGGCGAACGATTCGGGTTTCAGGCTTGCCCCCCCTACGAGTGCGCCATCGATGTCCGGCATAGCCATCAGGCTCGAGACATTCTCGGGCGTCACGCTGCCGCCGTACTGGATCCGGAGACCGTCGGCGATCTCTTCCCGGTACAGGGCTTTTACCCGCTGCCGGATCAGCGCATGCACCTCATTCGCCTGTTCGGGGGTGGCTGTCTTCCCGGTTCCGATAGCCCAGACCGGCTCGTAGGCGATCACAATCTTCTTCATGTCGCCGGCTCCGATGTCATTCAGGCCGCCGGTGATCTGCCGGTTGATGATCTCCTGGAGTTTTCCGCCCTCGCGCTCGGCGAGGGTTTCTCCCACGCAGAGGATGGGCCGCAGGCCTTTCCTGAGCGCCTGCTTCACCTTTTTGTTCACCGTCTCGTCGGTCTCCCCGAAGTACTGACGGCGTTCGCTGTGGCCTATGATAACATACTGGCATCCCAAATCCAACAGCATTTCGGCTGAGATCTCACCGGTAAGGGCGCCTTTGTCCTCCCAGTGCATGTTCTGGGCCGACAGGGCGATGTTCGTGCCTTTGATAATTTCGCTCACCGCTTGAAGAGACGTGAACGGGGGGCCGAGCACAATCTCCCGATCTTTTACGACGGAGACGAGCGGAATGAGACTCGCCGCAAGCTCGCGTGCCTCCCGGGATGTCTTGTTCATCTTCCAATTGCCGGCAATGATCGGTATTCTTCTTTGATTCATGGGAGGTACCCGCTTTCTGGAAAGCCTGCCGATGGTTTTCCCGGTATGAGGCTCAAATTTCAGACTTCAATCAAACTTCAGGCAATAGAGATTGAATCGCTCTCCCTGTTCATCTCGAGCGTTGGATCTGATCAGAACCGCGAGACTTGTCCTTTTGGATTTATCGTTATTCCTTATCATCCGTCAGCGCCGCAAGGCCAGGGAGCTCTTTGCCTTCAAGCAGTTCCAGCGAGGCTCCTCCGCCCGTCGAGATGAAGGTGATGCTGTCCGACACTCCGGCATTGTGCACGGCAACGTCGGTGTCGCCGCCGCCCACGATCGTCGTCGCATAGGAGTCGGCCACCGCGCGCGCTATGGCGAATGTGCCGCGCGAGTAGGCGTCCTTCTCGAACATGCCCATGGGGCCGTTCCAGATGATGGTCTTCGCGTCCTGGAGCGCCTCCGAGAAGAGTCGCGTCGTGGCAGGTCCGATGTCGAGGCCGACCCACCCCTGGGGGATCTCCTGGGAGGTGACGATCTTGGTCGTCGCACCGTCATTCATGCTCTCGGCAACGACGAAATCCACGGGCAGGTAGAATTTCACGTCGCTCTCGCGGAGGCTCTTGCGTATCTTCTGCGCCATCGGAAGCATCTCGGTTTCCACGAGCGAGCCGCCGACCTCCTGGCCGCGGGCCTTGATGAAGGTGAAGGCCATGGCACCGCCCACGATGATCTTGTCGCACTTGTTCTTGAGGTTCTCGATCACGCCGATCTTGCCCGATACCTTGGCGCCGCCCAGGATGGCGACGAAGGGGCGCACCGGGTTCGCCACGGTCTTCTGGAGATAGGTGATCTCCTTCTTCATCAGGAAGCCCGCTACGGAATACCTGACGTGCCTGGTGATGCCATAGGTGGACGCATGGGCGCGGTGAGCCGTGCCGAAGGCGTCGTTCACGTAGATGTCGGAGAAGGCGGCGAGGGCCCTGGAGAAGGCCTCATCGTTCTTTTCCTCCTCGGCATGGAACCGCAGGTTCTCGAGGAGCAGCACGTCGCCGGGCCGCATGCCCTGGACCAGGTGTTCCACGTCTGGTCCCACGCAGTCCTTCGCGAACTGGACCTCCTTGCTCAGGAGGCGTGACAGGCGCGTTGCGACCGGCGCGAGGCTGTACTTCGGGCTCGGCTTGCCCTTGGGCCGGCCCAGGTGCGATGCGAGGATCACCTTCGCTCCCGCGTCAAGGGCGTAATTGATGGTCGGCAGGGTGGAACGAATGCGCGTATCGTCGGTGATGTTGCCGTTCTCGTCGAGCGGTACATTGAAGTCCGCACGGATGAACACCCGCTTGCCCTTGAGGTCCACCTTTTCGATCGTCTTCTTGTCCATATGCAATCTCCAGAATCAGCCACAGAGACACCGAGAAAAGCTTGCCTTTTTGTCTCCCTGTCAGGTCTTACAGGCCCTTCTTCGCCACTAGGATCGCCAGATCGCGGAGCCGGTTCGAATAACCCCACTCGTTGTCGTACCAGGAGATCACCTTCACCATGGTACCTTCCATGACGCTCGTGAGTGCCGCATCCACGATGGAGGAGTGCGCGTTGCCCTTGAAGTCGATCGAAACGAGCGGCGCTTCCTCGAACTGGAGGATGCCCTTCAGTTTGCCCTCGGCAGCGGCCTTAAGCGCAGCATTGACCTCTTCCTTCGTGGTCTTCTTGGAAACCTCGAAAACGACGTCCACGACCGAGACGTCCGGCGTGGGTACGCGGAGCGACAGACCGTCGAGCTTGCCTTTCAGTTCCGGCAGCACGAGCGAAACGGCTTTGGCCGCGCCGGTCGAGGTCGGGATGATGGACGTGCAGGCTGCGCGGGCACGGCGGAGGTCCTTGTGCGGCAGGTCGAGCAGCTTCTGGTCGTTGGTGTAGGAGTGGATCGTGTTCATCAGGCCGTGCACGATGCCGAAGTTCTCATGCACCACTTTGGTAAAGGGCGCGAGGCAGTTTGTAGTGCAGGACGCGTTCGAGATGATGTGGTGTTTTGCCGGATCATAGGTCTGCTCGTTCACGCCGATCACGAAGGTCGCATCGGGGTCCTTGGCCGGCGCGGAGATGAGCACTTTTTTAGCGCCCGCGGTGATGTGCTTGCCGGCGCTCGCTTTGTCCAGGAACAGGCCGGTACACTCCAGGGCGATGTCGACCTTGAGGTCCTTCCAGGGGAGTTCCGCGGGGTCCTTTTTTGCTACGACGGCGATCTCCCTGCCATCGACCACGATCTTGCCGTCTCCGGCCTTTACGTCATGCGGGAATTCGCCGAAGGTCGAGTCCCATTTCAGCAGGTGCGCAAGCGTTTTCGTGTCCGTAAGGTCGTTGATCGCAACGATCTCGATGTTCTTATTGCCCTGCGAAGCGCGGAACACGTTCCTGCCGATACGTCCGAATCCGTTGATCGCAACTTTGACAGCCATGGTAGCCTCCTTGGGACTGATGAATTGTAAATTTCAAAATGACGGAAATGGGTTTGATCCTTCTACGAATTGCGCTTTCACCGATGACCTTATTCTAGCCTGTGTATCACCAGGCCCGTGAGGAGCTTGGGATAAAAATAGGTCGCCTTCTGAGGCATGCGTTCACCGGCCGATGCCACCTCTTTTACCTCCCGCACCTTGGTCGGGTTCATGAAAAAAACAATTTCAGCGAGTCCGTCGTGGACGCGCTCGTCAGCATCGGCAGCGTCCTTGATGTATTCGATGTTCAGGCCGAGCTTGTGAGTCGCCATCTTTACGCCCAGCAGTTTGTCGATGATCAGGTGATGGAGGATCGAGACGTCAAGCCGCCGGTATGCCGCAGACCTGTCCGGGATCACCTCATCCATGTCCGACTCGTTCCTGAGGGTCAGGATATAGTAGCTTGTCTCTCCCTTGACCCGCATCCCGAACACATGAGCGCGCTCGGCACGGTGAGCCATAGTGTCCAGAACCGTCCGGCGGTCCGCGGTCTCTGATTTGCGGTCGAAGTCGATTCGCTCAATATTGAAGTAGCGGTTCAGATCGTCCTCAAAGCGCTTCGGGTCGAAACCGGACAGGTTGAAAAGGGCGCGGTGAGCGGGCAGAACCGTCAGCCCGGGGTCCTCAAGCCGCGCGAGGTACATGGCAACATACTGGTAAGGCTCATCGCTGGTATACGATCCAGCCGCGATCCGGCGCTCATTCCGGTAGTTGAGCGCGGTATCGTATCGATGGTGACCATCGGCAATGAAGATCGGCTTGTCCGCCATCTCGCGGACAATTGCGGCGATGTCAGCTGTGTCGGTTATTGTCCAGATCCTGTGGAGGACACCATCGCTGTCCTTGACATCCATATCGGGCCGCCCGCCGACCCTCCCTAGGATGGCTGCCACCCTGTTCTCCGGGTCCGAAAAGAGTGAAAATATCTGGCTGAAACTCGCGTTGCAGGCCCTCAGCAGCTTCAGCCGGTCCGTCTTGGGGCCGGACAGTGTGGTCTCGTGCGGCTTGACAACACCCGAATCGTAATCCTCTATCCGCACGAGGCAGATCATGCCCCGGAGTTTCCTGGTCTCGGTTCCTGCAGGATACTCCATTTCATAGACATAGATTGCCGGGGTTTCGCTTTTGCGGAGGATGTCGGTCCTCAGCCATTCGTCGAGGAAGGCGGCCGCCCGCGTGTACCGGTTGTCCGTATCGGTATCGCCGGGGCTTTCCAGCCCGAATTCGAGCCGTATGACGTTATGGGGGCTTTTCCGGTACAGTTCCTGCTGCTCGATTGGCGGTATGATGTCATACGGCGGACAGACGAGTTCGCTTATGCGCCCCGCTTTTGCCTGGTTGTACAGAATTCCCCTGAGGGGTCTTATGGTTGCCATTGATCGAATCCTTGCCGGAAGAGGCGCTTAAAACGGCCTTCAAAAGACCTCTTTTATAACACAGCGCTTGTTTTGATGTCAACACCTTTTGCGCAGGCCGAGGTTGACAATTTCGTCACAGTGTGCGATTATCCCAGCGCAATGAGGATCATCCGCGGCGTAAAAAACTATACCGAGCGGCTTCCAAACCCGGTACTCACGCTCGGGAACTTCGACGGTGTTCATCTTGGGCATCAGGCGATCTTTCAAAAGGTCGTTGAGCGCGCAACAAGGATCAAGGGGACGAGTATTGCGTTTACCTTCGAACCGCATCCGCTCAAAGTGCTGGCACCCGAGCGGTCTCCGCGCCTCTTGAATACCTTTCACGGGAAAATGCGCCTCTTTGAGGCAGCCTGTATCCAGGTCGTTGTCTGTGCTCATTTTAACCGCTCCTTCGCCGATCAGAACCCAGAGGATTTTGCCCGTGAAGTGCTTCACAAATTGCTCGGGGTGCGAGAGGTGTATGTCGGCTATGACTACGCCTTTGGCAAGGGCCGGGAGGGCAGCATCGAGTCTCTGAAAAGGATGGGTCAGGCCTATGGATTTGAGGTCGGAGTCATCGAGCCGGTCCGGGTGGACGGCGTTGTTGTCAGTAGTTCGGCGGTTCGTGATCTTGTGGTGAACGGGCGTGTGGAAGAGGCGGCCCGCCTGCTCGGACGGCACTATGCCATTGAAGGCGAGGTCGTGCACGGCGCGCATCGGGGCCAGTCACTCGGTTTCCCAACGGCGAATCTGAAGACCGCGAATGAACTGATCCCGGGAATCGGGGTTTACGCTGTCATCGCCCATGTTGGCGGGTGCGATATCAAAGGGGTGGCATCCATTGGCATACGGCCCACCTTTGACAGCGGACCGGTATCGATCGAAGTCTATCTGTTCGATCTTAATGAGGATCTTTATGGAAAGTCGATGGATGTCTCTTTCGTGAAACGATTGCGAGGAGAAGAGAAATTCTCGAACGCGGACGCCCTCGTGCAGCAGATCCGCAAGGATGTGCAGGATGCGCAGGAGGTGCTGAAGGTTCTCTGATCTGATACAGACAGCACCTGCATTGCGAAAGGGGGTGAAGATCGTATGGCATGTGGTAAAAAATGCGGAACCAAAAAGGCGTCGACAAAGAAATCGGCCAAGAAGAAATAGTCTTATAGGTTAGAGATGTGTATTGTTGACGGCGGGTGGGATGCAAACCCGCCCCTTTTTTATTATTGACAGCGGGCCTGCCCCCCCCGATCGGCGTGATAAACTTCATTCTGAATTGACATTTTTACCAGCCTGTGCTAGAAAAGCACTCTCATTTCCTCATGGTGTTTGGATGAAAAAAGCAGTCATACTTCTGGGACATGGCAGCCGAAATGTGGATGCCGACGGAACGATCCGGCGGGTCGCTTCCGAAGTAAAAGGCAGCGGCGGCTTCGAGATCGTGGCCTATGCATTTCTTCAGTATATGAAGCCGGGCCCCGATGAAGTGCTGGAGCAATGCGTGAAGGAGGGGGCCGAGATGATCGTGGTGGTCCCGTTCTTTTTACAGCCTGGAGCCCATGTAACGAAGGATCTGCCCGCGCTCATCGAGAAGGCGCGAATGCAGTATCCGGATGTCGGGATCACGGTCACGGAGCTGGTGGGATCTCATCCGCTCATGACGGATATCGTGCTTGAACTCGCGAAGAAACATAACTGACCAGAGAAGAAACGAAACATGATTTCGGCCAAAGAACAACTGGATATCATAAAGCGCGGAGCCGTAGAGATCATTATTGAAGCGGATCTCCTTAAAAAGCTCGAAAAGTCAGTTTCGACAGGGATACCACTGCGTGTCAAGGCAGGATTCGATCCGACAGCGCCTGATATCCATCTGGGGCATACGGTCCTGTTGAACAAGATGCGTCAATTCCAGGAGCTCGGACATGAGGTTGTTTTCCTGATCGGGGATTTTACCGGCATGATCGGCGATCCGACCGGAAAGTCCGAGACGCGAAAACATCTGTCGAAGGAAGAGGTCGTCCAGAACGCGAAGACCTATCAGGCGCAGATCAACAAAATCCTCGACCCTGCCAGGACGTCGATCGTCTTCAACAGCGAGTGGATGTCGAAGATGTCGGCGGAGCAGATGATCGAGCTTGCCGCGAGACACACGGTTGCGCGCATGCTGGAGCGGGAGGATTTCAAGAAGCGCTATCAGTCCGAGCTTCCCATCAGCATCCATGAGTTCCTGTATCCGCTCATCCAGGGTTACGACTCGGTGATGCTGAAGGCGGATGTGGAGCTTGGCGGAACAGACCAGAAGTTCAATCTCCTCGTAGGCCGGGAACTCCAGAAGGAATATGGCCAGGAACCGCAGTGCATCGTGATGATGCCGCTCCTCGAAGGGCTCGACGGTGTGAACAAAATGAGCAAGAGCCTCGGGAATTACATCGGGATCAGTGAGCCCGCCGGGCAAGTATTCGGGAAAATCATGTCGACGAGCGATACCCTCATGATGCGGTACTATGAGCTGGTCAGTTCTGTTTCTCTGCCGAGACTGGACAAGATCAATACTGACGTGAAAAACGGTTTGCTCCATCCCATGGAAGCAAAAAAACAGCTTGCCGCCGAGCTGGTTGATCGGTTCTGTGGTCCCGGTGAAGGAGCAAGGGCCCGAGCAGAATTTGAGAAGGTCTTTAGCAAGAAAGATATGCCGGAGAATATCCCCGTTGTTGAGGTTGTCTGGGAAGGCGAAACCATGAAACTCGTCAAGCTTATGTCAACATCGGGGACAGTAACGAGCAACTCAGAGGCTAGAAGGCTGATACAACAGGGTGCTGTGGAGGTGAACCAACAGCCTATCATGGATGTGAATGCGGAGCTGTCGGCAACCAGTTTTTACACGTTACGGGTTGGGAAAAAACGATTTGTGCAGATAATACCTAAGAAATGAAAAATAATTATCGTTGTGATAAAAAAGTCTTGACACAGAAATATGCTTGTGATAAATTGCGCCCTCGTTCGGCGGTAGACCTCGGGCAAAACCTCGAAGTTAAAGAAAACCAACCGAGCATTTCAGGCAGAGACTAATTTTCAACCAGCTGAATAAATTTCTTGACAAGTTAATATAAATTAGTTAGTATTGATATTCTGCGAAGTGTGCAGAAACATGGTCTTTGAAAACTAAATAGGTGCATATCTTCCAAGGGCTTTACGGTCTTTGGAGATGGCGGGTTTTGAGAAACAAACAGTCAAGTTACCTTGAGTAACATTGCTTAAGGATCAGATTTTTTTGGAGAGTTTGATCCTGGCTCAGAACGAACGCTGGCGGCGTGCTTAACACATGCAAGTCGAACGAGAAGTCTGTAGCAATACAGATTGTAAAGTGGCGCACGGGTGAGTAACACGTGGGTAATCTGCCCTTGAGTTTGGGATAACCCCGCGAAAGCGGGGCTAATACCGAATAAGACCACGGGGACCAAAGTCCCTGAGGTAAAAGATGGCCTCTATTTATAAGCTATCACTTAAGGATGAGCCCGCGGCCCATTAGCTAGTTGGCAGGGTAATGGCCTACCAAGGCAATGATGGGTAGCTGGTCTGAGAGGACGATCAGCCACACTGGAACTGAGACACGGTCCAGACTCCTACGGGAGGCAGCAGTGGGGAATATTGCGCAATGGGCGAAAGCCTGACGCAGCAACGCCGCGTGGGGGATGAAGGTT
>DATIZR010000073.1 GCA_035516965.1 Nitrospirota bacterium | reverse complement strand
CGGAATCGGCGCCTGGATCCTCGGGCGCAACATGTTCGGCCCTGTCCGGGGCCCGTGGCCGGATGACAGCTGGAAGGGCTGGTGGGGAGACGAGCCGCCATATCACACGCCCGTCTTCGTGCTGACGCATCACCCGCGGGCCCCGCTCAGGATGGCGGGAGGCACGGAGTTTCGCTTTGTCACCGAAGGCATTCACGCCGCCCTGGAGCAGGCGATCGCTGCAGCAAACGGCCTCGATGTCCGCCTGGGCGGCGGCGTAGCCACGATCCGGCAGTATCTGCGCGCGGCCCTGATCGACGAGATGCATCTTGCCATCCGGCCTGTCTTGCTTGGTGCCGGGGAGCATCTCCTGAACGGCATTGATATGCGCGCTTTGGGCTACGAATGCGCGAAGTACGTCGCGGGCGAACGTGCGGCCCATGTCTTTCTGCGCAAACGCGCGTGACCCTGCGGCTCTCGCGTAGCGTATAATATTGGTGAACCAGAAATGCCGATATGCTTTTACTTTAGGCAGGCAACAACTGCGACCGCGCGGCCGCCATTCAGCACGTATGCGCAGCTTACAGGCGAAACCGTACTTCCATCCGCCACCCAGATCTATGATAGAGGGAGAGGATTATGAAATATATTATTTCCGTTATGAGTCTTGTCTGCGTTCTTTTGATCAGCGGGACCATTGCATGTGCGGCTGAACCGGAGAGCACCGGAGCTGGCCTGACCGGAACCAGCGTATTTCTCGGCTACGATCGCAGCTACCTGTCCTACGAGGAATCCATGAACGGAGGCGTGCTCGACAAGGACACAGGCTGGAACAACGGCGTGTATGTCGAGGCGCGGCACGATGACGAATCCCTGTTCGCTCGTTTCCTGTTCGATTATGTTGAGACGAATTCGGCCACGTATGCAGGAAGCCTCCAGAACGGGACCCCCATCACGATGTCGACGGAAGAGAAATTCTTAACCTTCGAGGGAAATGTCGGGTTCAAAGCTCTCAATTTCAGCACCGTTACTCTTTCCCCTTATGCCGGGCTCGGATACCGGGACTGGAAGAGAGGCAGTGACAATCTCCCCGATTATCGGGAGGACTATTCGTGGTGGTACGTTGCCGCGGGAGGCAACGTCGCCTACCGGTTGAGCAGGCTCGTCATCGCTGCCGACTTCGCGCTCCTTTACCCCTTCAGCTCCAAGATGACCACGAACATAGCCGGACTGGTGGACGAGGCCACCTTCGATATTAAACCACACCTTGGATACCGGGTAGAAGTGCCGGTCAATTACGAGATATCCCAGAACAATGACGTGAAGATATTTGTTTTCGGAACGCCATTCTATCAAAAGTGGAAGTTCGGAGCTTCTGATCCGGTCACTCTTACTCAGGGCGGCATGCCTGTCGCCAGCGCAATTGAGCCGGACAGCAGCACGGTCATGTACGGCTTCAGGGTAGGCGTGGGACTGAATTTCTGATAGCGGCGCACCCACTTGTTTACAACCAGCGGGTCGGGTACGAGGCCCAGGTAGCGCGAGTTCTCCCCTCGAGGTATTCTATCAAGATGTACAACGTATGCATAAATTAGCGACGAAGGAGATATAGCCGATGAAAAGTGAAAGAAGTCTCAAAGACGTTGTCGCACGAAGGCTCGAGTTCTTCAAAAAGAAACCCGAGGCGTGTATCTACAAGCCGAAGGTCACCTCCCGTCATATTAAAAACCTCTATACCGAGTCAATGGCGCGCGAGCATCTCGTGAAGTCTGATTATGGCGAGGCCGCGGGAGGAGACAACCAGGCGCCGAACCCGATAGAACTTCTCCTCGCCGCCATGGCAGCATGCATCGAGGCCGCCTTTTATGAGTTTGCCGTGCATGAAGGCTTTACGATCAATGCGCTGACCGTAGATGTCGAAGGCACGCTCGACCTCAGGGGGTTTTTCATGCTCGATGATGTTTCCGCCGGATTTAAAGACCTGCGGTATACGTTTCATATACAAAGCCCTGATGATGAGAACAGGATACGGGAATTCGCCGAGAAGGTCATCGCCCATTGCCCGGTCGTAGACAGCCTGAAAAACCCTACCCCGGTTTCAGGACAGATAACGGTCAGCAAAGGGTAAAAATCTAAGTGATTTGGAAATACAAAAATCTCAATGAGTCCACCCTCTTGGAGGAGGGCTTGAGAGGATGCCCGGCGATTGCCGGTTTCTTGAGGAATTCCATGACGGTTCACTCTAACCCTGCGCTCGATCAGGTGGACACGACAAACGTTGGTAAGGTAGTGCAGAGCAAAAACCTGACACAACGGATCCAACCACGCCGTCGGGAGGCATCTGAAAACCTCGACCTCATCGTTTCGTTCTTCGCGCTCTTCCCCTCCCATCCCTTCATTGACTTCCCTATATTTTCACGGTATTATTCTTTCCATGCCGATGTTCACGTACAAGGCGGTCCGCGAGGACGGCTGCTCGATCGTCGAGGAAGCGATGGCGGCCGACGCCGGAGAACTGCGGCAGGAGCTCGAGTCCCGGGGTTATCTCGTCCTCACGATCGGTAAGAAACGGGCCGGTTTCGGAGCACGCGGGGGCAGCGCCAAGGAGTTCCTGCTGTTCAACCAGGAGTTTGGCACCCTCTTCAAGGCGGGCCTTCCCATCCTCCAGTCACTTGAGATCCTCCAGAAGCGAACGGAAAAGGTGGCCTTCCGCACGGCCCTAGAAAGCATCATCCACGACATCAAGGGAGGCTCGGCGCTGTCCGACGCCATGGCGAAGCATACGGCCTTCTTTCCTCTGCTCTATACGGCGACGGTCCGGGCCGGAGAGAAGAGCGGCGCCCTCGGCGATGTGCTGAAGCGCTACATCGAATACCAGAAGAAGATGCTGGCCATCCGTCGCAAGCTCGTGACCGCCCTCGCCTACCCGGTCTTTCTCGTCATGGCCCTCATAGCCGTCCTGCTCCTGTTCTTCTTCTATATCATCCCGAACTTCACGCAGATGTTCAGCGATCAGGGTGGCAAGCTGCCGCTGCTGACCAGGATGCTCATCGCCTTCACGTCCGGCTTCACGACCTACTTTCCGTTTGTCATCCTCGGCGCCGCTGCTGCAGGCGCGGGCATCTACGCCTGGCAGAGGACCGAGCGCGGGAGGCTCTTCCTCGACGCGGTGAAGCTCCGGATACCGCTCGTCAGGTCGCTCATGATCCAGTATATCCTGGCCCAGCTCACGCGCACGCTCGCGACCGTGCTCCGCGGCGGCATTCCCCTGGTCCAGGCGCTGGACACGACCGCGGGAGTGATCAGCAACAAGGTGATGTCGCAGCGCCTGATAGAGACCCGCGTGCTCGTGACCGAGGGAGTCAGCCTTGCCGACGCCGTCGAGCGCACGCACCTCGCCGCGGACATGACGGTGCGCATGATCGAGGTGGGCGAGTCGTCGGGCGACCTCCCCCAGATGCTGGAAGACATCGCCGAGTTCTACGACCAGGAGGTCGAGAACCGGCTTGCCGTGATCACGTCCCTGATCGAGCCGGTGCTCATGCTCTCCATGGGCCTGGTCATCGCGGTGATCGTCGTTGCGCTCTATCTGCCCATATTCGAAATGGGATCGAGGTTGAAATGACATCGTTCAGACGAAAGCGGTTGGGAGAAATCCTGTCGGCCAAGGGCGTCGTGACCCAGGAGCAGATCGCCGGTGTGCTGGCGGGCCCCGATGGCCAGGGCAAGCGCATCGGCGAGCTGCTGATGGATGCGGGGCTGATCACCGAGGAGGTTCTGGCGCAAGCCCTGGCCGAGCAGCGCGATCTGCGCTTTCTCGACCTCGCGGACTTCCGGATCAACCCCAAGTACTTCGAACGGATGCCGGTGGAACTCATGCAGCGCTACCAGTTCGTTCCCGTGGAGGACGAGCAGGAAGGCGTCCTGGTCGTGGCCATGACCGACCCGAACAACATCCCGGCCATCGACGAGCTGGAAATGATCCTGGACCGTCAGATCGAGGTCTGCGTCAGCACCCCGTCGTCCATCCTGGGCGTGCTGAAGCGGAGCGGCGGGTCCGAGCAGGTGATGCACTCCGTGTCCGAGGACTTCAAACTCCAGATCGTCAAGGAACAGGAGGACGGCGAGGAGGTCGTTTCCCTCGAAAGCATCGACAAGGACGAAAGCCCGATCATCAAGCTCATGCACACCACGGTCCTCGACGCCCTCGACCGGCGCGCGAGCGACATCCATATCGAGACCACGGACAAGAACGTCCTGTTCAAGTACCGGATCGACGGCGTCCTCTACCCGGCCACGGAGCCGATCGACATCAAGTTCCACAGCGCCATCGTGTCGCGCATCAAGGTCATGAGCGATCTGGACATCGCGGAGCGGCGCGTTCCCCAGGACGGCCGGTTCAAGCTCAGGACCAACCACAAGACCATCGATTTCCGCGTTTCGATCCTGCCCTCGGCCTTCGGCGAGGACGTGGTCATCCGCATCCTGGACAAGGAATCCATCACCCAGGGCGTAAGCACGCTCAGGCTCGAAAGCCTCGGCCACGACGAGAAGGACCTCCACCGCTTCCGCAAAAGCATCCGCGAGCCCTACGGGATGGTGCTCGTGACGGGCCCCACCGGGAGCGGAAAGACGACGACACTCTACGCGGCCCTGACCGAGATCAACACCGGGGAGGACAAGATCATCACCATCGAGGACCCCGTTGAGTACCAGCTCCGCGGCGTCGTGCAGATCCCGGTGAACGAGAAGAAGGGCCTCACCTTCGCACGGGGCCTGCGGTCGATCCTCCGGCACGACCCGGACAAGATCCTGGTCGGCGAGATCCGCGACGCCGAGACGGCCCAGATCGCGGTGCAGTCGGCGCTCACGGGCCACCTGGTGTTCACGACAGTGCACGCGAACAACGCCTTTGACGTGCTCGGCCGCTTCCTGAACATGGGCATCGAGCCCTACAACTTCGTCTCCTCCCTCAACTGCATCCTGGCCCAGCGCCTCGTCCGGATCCTGTGCCTGAAATGCAAGAAGCCGGTCCGCCTGTCGGCGAACGACCTCCTGGACTCGGCCCTCGACCCGGAGAAATACGGCAGCCAGGTCTTCTATGATGCGGCCGGATGCAAGGAGTGCAACTTTACCGGGTACCGCGGCAGAAAGGCCATTACCGAGTTCCTGGACCTCTCCGACAGGATCCGGGAGATGATCCTGGACAAGCGGCCGTCCTCGGAGATCCGCAAGGCCGCCATATCAGAAGGCATGACCACCCTTCGCCAGTCAGCCGTCGCCAAGGTACTTTCGGGCGACACCACCCTGAAGGAGATCAACCGGGTGACGTTCATAGAATAGATCGCGGTTTTTCCTTGAATGCCGCGGCTCCTTCGTAAGCCGGGGAAAGTGGAATGAAAAGGGGCTGTTCAACGTACAAGGTTCGACACGCAGGTCCGTCACGGCCCCGCAACCGGGGGCCGGCGCTCCGATGCGCGCGGGGGTTTACCTACATTGCCCTGCTCGCGGCGATCGTGATCATCGGGATCGTCCTCGGGTCCGCGACCAAGTATTGGAGCTCAATATCCTACCGGGACAAGGAGGAGGAACTGCTGTTCCGGGGGAATCAGTACCGCGTGGCGATCGCACGCTACTACGCCCTGGGCGGCAGGAACCAGTATCCCCAGAGCATCGATGAACTGCTGAAAGACCCGCGGACCGTCGATGGCAAACGGTACCTGCGCCAGAAGTATAAGGACCCCATCACCGGTGAGGACTTTGCGGAGATGCGCGAGCAGTCATCGAAGCGCCTGGTCGGCGTGTACAGCAAGAGCGACAAGACGCCGCTCAAGCAGACGAACTTTCCGGATGAGGACAGCGATTTCGAGGGGAAGCAGAAATACAGCGATTGGAAGTTCCTGTATGTGCTTAGCCAGCCGGGCCAACCGGTTCAGACGGTCACGCCGGTCCAGTCCGTGCACTAACCCGACAAGATGAACGTATCGATTACGCCTTTCCCGCCGCGTTGTTGTGCTCTTCTTCGCGGAACATCAGTCCTATCTTGTACATGCTGTCGCTCTCTGTCCTGATCCAGCGCACGGTGGCCCGGTAGCGGTCAACGGGGAGCCGGCTCCTGATCTCGATCTCACGGCCCTCCGCGAGCGGTTCGAAGGCGTAAAGGCTGATCCCGATTCTGCTGATATTGATCGTTACCGCAGGAGACACCTCGCCCTCTTTGCCGGACCCGGCAACATACTCGATCCGCGCGGGATAATCGTAGCGCTCGGCGTGTCTTTTTTCGCTTTTCATATAGTGCCGCTAGTGCTCCAGTGATACGAAAGTCCGAACTTGTCAATTTATGATCTTTTATGAAAGCTCGAGCGACTTCACCGACTTCAGAACGCGCTCCCTGATGACAGCCGGCCGTTCCTCATCGGCGAGCAGCCTGCCCTGCTCGAGCAGCAATACGAGGCTGTCCTCCCCCGTGCCGCCGCAGGCGCACTGATGCTCCGTGCCCGCGTGCACGATCTTCCTGGCTCCGCAGGACCCGCACACCATGACGCTCTTGCTCCCGGACCATTTCCCGCGCTTTGCGAGAGGCTTCCCTTCTATCTCGACGATGTCCATGGCGAAGTCTATGACCGGCGCGCTGCTGATCGCGGTGCCGATGCCGTATCCATGGACCACCGGGTTCAGGACCGGGATGTCCGACTCCTGGATGCCTCCGCTCACGAAGAACCTGACATGACCGAGCCCCCGCAATTCGAGCTCCCACCGGACCTCTTCGAGGATGCGGTAGAAGTTGCCGCGCCGCGAGCCCGGCGTATCGAAACGGACCGCAAAGATCCGCTTGCCGAGCGCCTCCGCCACGCTCAGAACCTCGAATTTCTCATCCTGGAACGTATCGATCAGGGCCACCCGTTTGACCTTGGGATCCATCACCTCGTCAAAGGCCCTGATCGCGGCAAGGGTCGAACCCATGCACAGAATGAGCGCATGCGGCATGGTCCCCATGGGGTCCTCTCCGATGACCTCGCCCGACCTGACGACCGACACTCCGTCGCACCCGCCCACATAGGCGTTCCGCTCGATCATGGGCGCCAGCACGGGATGCATCCTCCGCGCCCCGAAGCTCATGACAAGCCGCTCGCCTGCCAGCTTTTTCATCCGCGCGGCCCGGGTCGCTATGCCGGAGGCCTGGCAGAGGAAACCCAGGATGGCCGTCTCGTACACGCAGAAATCCTGGTATCTCCCCTCGATCTCGACGACGGGCTCATAGGGATAGAAGACCGAGCCCTCCCGCATGGCCCTGACCCGGATGTTCAGGGTCTTCATGAGGTCCGCGGCCTCGCCCAGCCCTGCGAGGATTGCCCAGGGCCAGTCGTGGGGAAGGTTCTTTGCAATGATCTCCGCCCTGACCCGGGGATTAAGGTTCTTCGCCTTCAGGATGGCGAGCGCGCGCTGGAAGTAGACGTCGGTGATCCTGCCTTCGAGGACCTCTTGGGGATCTGCGGTGAGGAACATGTGCGCTCCTTCGGAGAATGTATTGACACGAATTGCCGACCGCTCAACGGCATCAAGCGAAAACATCCGTCCTGTTGATTCGACTATTCTTACGCCGCCTTATTGGCCGCTTCCGGCGCAGCGTCCACCAGCTTCACTCCGAGAACGTTCTTCATGATCCGGAGCGCGGCGTCGTGGTCCTCCCGGGCCAGCCCGGCCACGCCGTCCTGGACGACCGCAACATCATACCCCCTCAGGACCGCATCGGAGGCCGTGAACAGGACGCAGATGTGGGTCACGTCGCCGGTCAGCCGCAGGGAGCCGACATCCAGCCGCTTCAGCGTCGCCTCGAGGGTCGTGCCGAAAAAGCCCGAGTAGGTCTTTTTCGGGATGACAAGGTCCCCTTCGGACGGCTTCAGCGTGTCGACGACTTCCGCGCCCCGGGTCCCGGTCACGGCGTGCGGAGGCCAGCCAAACCTCCGGAATTCGCCGTCATCCGGATCATGGGAGTCACAGACATAGAGCACGGGATGGCCCAGGCGATGGGCCTCGTTTATCTCTCTTCTGATCACGGGCAGAACCCTCCGGGTATCGGGCACTTCGAGGGGTGCTCCGGGGAGCACGAAATCGTTCAACATGTCAATGACAAGCAATGCCTCTTTCTTCATGGAGATCACCTCCCAGCCAACATCATCCCTTTACAATTGTAACAACATGGGGTATCTTTTTCAAGCAACGGGCGAAACAGCCTGGGGAAGACCGCGGCGGGTATGACGCCTGTCGGGCTCATGCGCCCGCTTCCGAAGCGGTATTTAGCAACTAACAAATCAAATTCTTTACAAAAGGGCATGAAAATTTCGCGCAGAGGCGCAGAGCTCGCAGAGAAAATCAAAAAATAATTCGCCAAAGACTTTCAGGTTTTGGTTTTAAACTCTGCGTCCTCCGCGTGCTCCGCGAGAAACGCCTTTAGCTTCTGGTTTTGATCCGGCTTGTCCGGGTCAGGCATTCAGGGGAGATCGCCGGTGGCGGAAATTCAGGAAATACTGGTGACCGAAAAGGCCATTCAGGAGACGGTCCGGGAGCTGGCAGCGCGGATATCCTCGGATTATGCGGGGAAGGACCCGGTGC
>DATIZR010000072.1 GCA_035516965.1 Nitrospirota bacterium | reverse complement strand
CATCCCGGCCCTGCAGGCCGACGGCTCTCTCACGGAGGTGACCGACTCCGACTCCAACACGTATTATGTGAAGCCGCTCGAGATCGAGCAGCGAATGCTGCAGGATGCGGATCCGAACGCTTGCGATACACTTGCTCTGACGGGCTTCGGCGGCTACACGTTGCCCGACATGACCATGTTCACCGACCCGACGACTGCCGAACCGGCGGCCCCGGGCGCACCGGCCGTGATCGGCGGTGTCGTG
This sequence comes from Nitrospirota bacterium, assembly GCA_035516965.1. Lineage (NCBI taxonomy): Bacteria > Pseudomonadati > Nitrospirota > Nitrospirota bacterium. The sequence continues at coordinate 35,359 of DATIZR010000072.1, read as the reverse complement.
CAGTAATTTTCACGATCTCTCCAAAGGGCGGAGCTTAGGCTCCGCCCTTTTTTTTGCGCGATCACTTTTCCCCCCCGTTGGAATCCAAAATATGATACAGTGTTCTTCGGCCCCCGGTCCCGAGGGCCATGATTACGTGATCCGGAGGAACGACATGAGGAAGTTTGTGTTCATTGGTTTCATCACGATCCTTGCGAGCATAAGCGCAGCCATTGCGGGTTCTGCCTCGGAACCCTCCAGGTGCAAGGAGCAGGACGGCGTCTGCAAAGATTTTGAAAAACTTACTCAGGCAGGCCAATTCGAGAAGATCGTGAACAGGATAGACAGTACAAAACAGTATTCTGAAGAAGCCCGCCATTCTATCGGCCATGCCTATCTTCAGCTTGCGGCCGTCGAGAGCAACACTCCCGAGCAGGAAGAGGCCTTCTGCAGGAAGGCGCTCGAGTTCGGCGCCACGCAGGCGTACATGGGGCTGTATTTCATCCACGTCCAGAAGGACGGGGATAACGCGCTCGAATTCCTGAGGCAGTACATCGCGACGAAACCGCGCGATTCGGTCCCCTATGTTATTCTGGGAGAATCGGAGCTCAACCGGAAGAACTATCAGCTGGCCGATACGTATCTGAGGGAGTCGAAGAAGGTGGCGATGGCGAATTCAATCCACGTGGACTGGATGCTCTTCCAGGCCAACTATCTGCTGGGAAATTATGAGTACGCGAGCGAGCGGCTGGAGACGGCCATGAACAGCGGAAAGTTCGATCAGGACCTGAAAGCGCTCGCTTCGGACGCCCGCTTCGAAGGAATGTTCACGCGCCCTGAATTCAGGAAATTCCAGGAACCGAAGTCCGCAGCACACTGATGCCGTTCCCTTCTCCTGCGCTCCCGCCTCAGCGCGTCCGGTCATATTGGACAACGCAGTACGGGAGCGCCTCCTGTATCTCCTCCCTGGCAACCTCCCGGAAATAATCAGGCACAACAGGAAAGAACGTATCCCCCTCATAAGGACGGTGGATGATCGAGAGATAGATGCGGTCCGCAAAGGCGATCGTCTCGCGAAAGACCGTCCCGCCGCCGCACACGAAGACCTCCTCCTCCCCCCTGCAGGACACGAACGCCTCCTCGAGGCTGTGGGCGACGGACACGCCCGGGAAGTTGTATCGCGCCTGCCTGGTCAGCACGATGTTCCTTCTTCCCGGCAGCGGGCGCCCGATGATCTCGAAGGTCACCCGGCCGAAGATGACGGGATGCCCCATGGTTATCTGCCGGAACCGTTTCTGGTCCGACGGGATGTGCCAGGGAATGGCGCTCCTGTTCCCGATCACGCGGTTCTCGGCCATGATAGCGATGAGGGATGTGATCATGATGGTACAGTAGCAAAAGGATGGAGACCTGTCAATGCGGAGGGTGGTTCGAAAATATGAAGGCCGCGTCGCAGGAATGAGAAAACCGGGGACGTGTTCCCCGGCAATCCGGCACGAGGTGAATCCAGATCGGTCGAGTCGGGGATTTACTTCATCAGCAGATAGAGAAGGACGGCGAACCCGATGAACACACCGATGGCGGTCTCGTGCTCCGAGTTCTCCCTGACCACGTCGAAGCTCCAGCGGTTCGCTCCCCTGGCGGGGTAGGGGCTCACGCGGGGAAGATAATCGGGAACGGCCTTATCATACACGGTCCAGGCCTCGCCGAAGCTGCCCACCAGTTTCTCGTTCTCCTGCTTCTTCTTGTACGGTGCGTAGTAAATGAAGAACCAGACGAACCCGCCGATCAGGATATAGATGTTCTGTGCCATGGCGCTGTACCCGATCGTGATGAGCAGTGTCCCGATGTAGAGCGGGTTCTTGACATAGGAGTACGGCCCGGTCGTCGTCAGCTGCTTGTTCTTCCTCAGATGGCCCGCCGCCCACAACCGCAGCCCCTCGCCGAGGAAAGTGACCACGGCGCCGGGAATGAACCAGGCAGGAGCGAGCTGCTTGTCCTTCGCGAGATAGAACAGGACCGCGGCCACCACGGCCGCCAGCACGGTCTTCGTCGTTATCTTCGTGAGCTTATACTGCAGGGTGCCTTTTACGGCCATGAGGGTCTCCTTCCGTCAAACGCTTCTTTGTTTACCACTTCCGCGGCATCGTCAGGTTCCGCAGCCTGAGCCATTTTTGTTCCCGGCCGGTGATGAGATCCGGCGCGTAGATGCTCTTCATTTTGATGAGCGACATCCGGTCCGCAAGGCCCAGGAGCGCCGTAAGCAAGCGTCCGACGAGAGGAACGCCGCCCGGATGCAGCGCCGAAGCGAGGTCCACGACAGCGACCTTTCCGTCCACCAGAAGGATGTTCGACCTCTTTTGCAAATCGAGGTGGACCCATCCGCGTGCATGTAGCGCCTCGATGACCGCTTCGAACTGCCGGATCTCTCCGGGACCGATCTCGCCGCGGTTGATGCTGCCCAGGTCGCGCCCTTCGAGATATTCGATCGCGATCGAAAAGGGGCCGAGCCGCTTGTACTGACCCGGGATCCCCTCGACGCCTGCCAGCGACCGGTAAGCCCGCAGCTCACGCGCGGTCACGACGCGGCCCACCAGGTTCCGCTCGAGGAAGCCCTTGCCGCTGAAATCCTTCACCACAAAACGCCTGCCGCGGACCTGCGTGATGAATATGTCGGCCTTCAGCGCCCTTCCCTTTACGAGCATCCGCTCAAGGTTCGAGAACGCTTCGGCATATGACAGCTCGGGGATCATGGGGCAACCTGTCCTGCAAAAGTTGCCACATTGTAGAAGCAGCACGAACAAGAGTCAAGGCTTTTGTTCCTGCAGTTCGGAAGGATACCTGCTGAAGAACGGGAACCCGCATCCTGATGGGAAGCGATCAGCGGGGATACAAGCCTCGACGGAACCTTACCGGCCATCCGCCGCGTAATCACGCAGGAACTGCGTCAGAAGCCGCATGCCGATGCCCGTGGCGCCTTTCGGGGTGTAGGGCCGGTCCTTGTCGGTCCAGGCCGTGGCCGCGATGTCGAGGTGCACCCAGGGATACTTCTCCACGAACTTCGAGAGGAGTGCCGCAGCGGTGATCACGCCGCCGTCCCGGCCGCCGGCGTTCTTCATGTCAGCGATGTCGCTCTTGATGTTTTCATAATAGCCTTCCCAGAGCGGCATCTCCCACACGCGCTCACCGGTTTTCTCGCCGGCCGCGCGGACCATCTCTTTGAACCGCTCGTCGGTGCCGAGCATGCCCGTAGCCTCCTGGCCGAGGGCGACCCTGCAGGCGCCTGTCAGCGTGGCGATGTCCACGATGACGGCGGGCTTGAACCGGCAGGCGTACGTGAGCGCATCGGAGAGGATCAGCCTGCCCTCCGCGTCGGTGTTGATGATCTCGATCGTCTGGCCCGACAGGGTGCGCAGGATGTCGCCCGGCTTGTACGCGCTTCCGCTGGGCATGTTCTCCGTTGCCGGGAGGAGGCCGACGATGTTGAGCGGGAGCTTGAGCGCGGCCGCGGTCCGGATCGCGCCGAGCACCGCGGCGCCGCCCGCCATATCGTCCTTCATCTTGTCCATGTTCTCCGGGGGCTTGATCGAGATGCCACCCGAGTCGAAGGTGATGGTCTTGCCCACGAGCGCGATGAACGGCTTGCTGCCGCCCTTCCGGTACTCGATGATGATGAACTTGGGTGGCTGCACGCTGCCCGATGCGACGCCGAGGAGTGCGCCCATACCGAGTCTCTCCATCTGCCCGCGCTCCAGTATCTGCAGCTTCAGGCCGTACTCACGGGAGATTTCCCTCGCGCGGGACGCGACGATCGCGGGCGTCATGTCCGCCGGCGGCGAACTGACCATGTCCCGCACCATCATCGTGGACCAGGCGATCACCTCGCCGGCCTTCGCGCCCCGCTGCATTGCTTTGACGGAATCCGCGCGTTCCGTCATGAGGGAGACCGTGCGTACCTCTTTTTTCCGGTTCTCCTCCCCGGTCTTGTATTGCAGGAACCGGTAGAGGCCGAGCATGGCTCCCTCGGTAAGGGCCTGGGCCCTCTCCTCGTTATCAAAGCCGAAGCCGTCCCCTTCGATCACGATATCCCCGGCTCCAGCCGAGCGCAGGGCGGACGACGCCCTGCCCGCCGCCTGCCTGATCCTGTTCAGTGTCAGGTCGCTCCGCTTGCCGAGGCCCGCAAGCATCAGCCGCTCCGCCGCGAGTTTGCCCTCCGGATAGAGGAGATGGACACTGCCGGCCGTGGGCTTGAAGTCGCCCTTTTTCACGAGCCTGGCGATCGCGCCGCCCAGCATCCGGTCCATCCGTTCGACGACGCCGGAGAGTTTCTCATCTTCGAAGACCGGGATGACTGCCCCCTCGGTCACGACCTTTTCAAGAGTACTCGTAACGACAGCGATCTTCATGATTCACACCTGCACGATGCATCGAATTTGCCCTGTTCCTTCTCTCATTTCGCTCCGCTGCTCAGTCCTTCCGCACAACATAGGGCTCGAGCCCTTCCAGTTTCAGCTTGCCTGCGACCAGTTCAGCCTTCTCCAGGGTTCCGTACGAACCGACCCGGACCCGGTAGAGCCTCCCGAGGTTCGTCTCAAAAGGAGTGATCGTGATGACCTCGTACTTCCGGGAAAGCCGGTCCTTCAGCAGCTGGGCGCTCTCCGCTTCGGTAAAGACCGCTGCCTGAACCGTATAGGTCGCGTTCCCGTTCGGCTGCTCCAGCGCCTCGATCCTGACCCGTGCCGTGCCTTGTGCGATAAAGCCGAGCTCGCGGGCAGCTCCGTAGGAGAGGTCCAGGACCCTGTTGCCGCTAAAAGGTCCTCGGTCGTTCACCGTGAGTTTGATGCTCTTGAGGTTTTCGAGATTGGTGACGCGGATGACCGTGCCGAGCGGCAGGGTGCGGTGAGCTGCCGAGAGGGCATTCATGTCGAAAATTTCGCCGCTGGCCGTCTTCCTGCCCTGAAATTCCCTGCCGTACCAGGAGGCTATCCCCGTTTCCTGGTAAGTCACAGTCTGCGCTGAAGCCGTCCGTGTTTGAGCGGACCGGGCCTCAGCAGCCGGCGCTGCTGGGGGAACAGACGGGGATACAGAAGAGGATGCCGCCGGAAACTGCTTTTCCGCGCATGCCGCTGCCAGCAGGAGAACAGCGAGCATCAGACCCTGGCGCATCCCCGCCCTGCTGCCCCCGACCACGCTTCGCATGCACGCACCCGTTCTACGCCGAGGCCTTTTCTTCAGGCTTTGCTTCCGATTTCTTGCTCACGGACTTATAAGCTTTGGCTGCACGGAGTTTCCGCTGCGCCCTCTTCACTTTTTTCCGGGCTTCGCGCACGCCGGCGTCGGATTTTTTTCCTTCGGCCTTCTTGCTCTTCTCTGCAGCGGCCGCTTTCAATTTCTGGATCTTCTGCGCGAGCTCTTCCTGGTTCACCTTGTTCACTCCGTGTTCCTCCCCATTTCAGCAGGTTTTATTGATTCCATCCTTCTCGGACGCCCAATAATAGAATAAACTCCCCGGTAAATCAAGGGATATTGTGATCCCTTCTGTTTTATTTTACCTGCCTCCCGCGGCCAGGGGCCGCCTCCCAGGCTGCAATGTCACCGGGAACGATGATGAAGAACGGATGCGGATCGGGCAGGGATGCCAACAGAAGTTCACGGTAGCGCTCCGGGTCCCTCATTTTCAGCTTCCCGAGCAGGTGTTTCCATTCGTACCCGAGCTGGCCTTCCGTACAGGCAATGCGGCTGGTCGTCTTTCCGGGTCCGATCCTGGCCGCGTCAAAGCAATAGCCGCGCTCCCGGGCTTCTCGCCAGATCGACCGGAGATAGGTAGCGATCGCCTCTTTAGGACGCGCGTGGGCCTTGAAGCGCTCCAACTGGGGATGGCTCCGGTAGCCTATGGTGCTGCCGCGCAGCACCTGTTGTGCCAGCAATGCCTCGCGCCAGAGCGCGACCAGGCCTTTCGGGTCAAGATACTTGGGATGAAAAGACCAGAGTCTCATAGGGTCGTTGGGCAAAAAAAAGGAGCCTCCCGGACGGGAGACCCCTTTCAAGGATGATTCGGAATGGTTAGCAGCCCACGGGAGCCTTGGGCTTCGCTGCGGGAGCGGCTGCCGGCGCGGCCATGACGTGCTTCAGCGTGTCCTTCTCGACGGATACTTGGACCTTGTCGCCGGCCTTTACCTTGCTGAGGTCGACGGCCTTGTCGGCCTTCAGGGTCATGTCAGCGTTGGTGCCTTCAGCGCAGAAAACGACCGTACCGGCCTTTGCATCCACGCTCTTGATGGTGCCCTTCTGCATATCCATGCCTGCTGCGAAAACCAGGGAAACCAGTGAAACAACCATAAGCACTACCACAAAAACTGCTGCGATCTTCTTCATCTTTTTCTACTCCTCCTTCAGGGATTATTGGTAAACGCTACGGTGTCGTACCTTACCACAACTTTAAAAAATACTCAATTAGAATTTTAAATGATGCGATTTGAAAATGTTGTACGCAAGTAATTCCCCTTTTCTGCAATTGAACCTGCCGCGGTGCAGCGGGCCTGCATTATCCGGTTCCCTCAGCGAATAAAAAGCGTATAATACAGCCCCATGAAAGGGTATGTGTTCAACAGCCTGCTCGTGGCAGGCGGCAGCCTGCTCGGCCTCCTGGCCGGGGAAAAGGTCAACGAGAACGTCAAGGAAGCCGTGTTCACCGTGCTCGGCCTGGTCACGGCCGTCGTCGGGCTCAGAATGTGCCTGAACGGCGGCGATATCATCCCGATCGTGTTCTGCCTCGTGCTCGGCGCGCTGGCGGGCAGCGCATTCAGGCTTGAGGACCGGGTGAACAATGCCCTGAACCGCATGAACAACGCCTTCTTCTCGGGAAGGTACGACACCGAGGGCTTTGTGATGGCCAGCACCCTGTTCTGCGTCGGCTCCATGACCATCATCGGTTCGCTCAAGGACGGGCTGAACGGCGACGGCACGCTGATCAGGACCAAGTCGGTCATGGACTGCTTCGCGTCTTTCCTCCTGGCCTCGCGCTACGGCAGGTCGGTCGCGTTCTCGGCCGTCACGGTCTTCGTGGTCCAGGGGGCGTTGACCCTCTTCTCCGGCAGCCTGACCGCCCTCGCCACGCAGCGCATGATGAGCAACATCGACGGCCTGGGCGGGATCATCGTTCTCGCCATCGGCCTGAACCTGCTGAAGCTCAAAAGCACCAAGACGCTTGACCTGCTGCCGGGGCTGCTCCTTATCGTGGCCTACGGACTCTGGAGCGCCCCGTGAGCGATGGCCGGCCATTTTTCGCAAGACTCGGCCCGCCGGTTGTGTTATAATCCCGCCTCGAAATGCTTCTCTCCGCCACAACGATATTCCTGAGCGCCTTCCTGCTGTTTCAGATCCAGCCCATGATCGCCAAGATGATCCTGCCGTGGTTCGGCGGATCCGCCGCTGTCTGGATCACGGCGATGCTCTTTTTCCAGACAACGCTCCTCGGCGGCTATCTCTACGCCCACTGGTCGATCCGTTCGCTCAAACCGAAAGCGCAGGCCCTCGTGCACGGCGCCCTGCTCTGCGCAAGCCTTCCGTTCCTGCCGATCGCGCCCGCCCTTTCATGGAAACCTGTTGGCAGCGAGGACCCCGTTATGCGCATCCTGGGCCTGCTCACGTTCTCCGTCGGGCTGCCGTACTTCCTGCTCTCCTCGACAAGCCCGCTCCTCCAAGCTTGGTACAGCCGGAAATACCGGGCGGGGCTCCCCTACCGGCTGTTCGCACTCTCCAACCTGGCGTCCCTTGCCGGCCTCCTGGCCTATCCCGTCATCGTGGAGCCGAAGGTCACCCTCGGGCAACAGTCGCAGGGATGGTCGGCGGCATACATCGTCTTTGGCGTGCTCGCGGTCGCCTCGGCCTTCCTGAGCAGCCGGAGCCCCGGCGAGCAGGCCTGCGCCGCCAAGGGCCTTGCGGACAGCGGGGACAACGGCCCGCCCCGGGCGGGGCAGCAGCTCCTCTGGTTCCTGCTCGCCGGCTGCGCCTCGACGCTCCTTCTCGCCGTCACGAATCACCTGACGCAGAACGTGGCCTCGATCCCGTTCCTCTGGGTCGTGCCGCTCTCCCTGTATCTGCTGACGTTCGTGCTTACCTTTGATTTCGAGCGGATCTACAGCCGCCGCATCTTTGCGTGGCTCCTGCCGGCCGCCCTGGGCACCATGGCATACGGGCTGATCGCCTGGAACTCGCAGACGAACCTCAGAACGGTCATTCCCGTCTTTACCGCGGGCCTGTTCATCTGCTGCATGTACTGTCACGGCGAACTGGTGCGCCGCAAGCCTTCGCCGCACCACCTGACGTCGTTCTACCTCATGCTCTCCCTCGGCGGCGCCTTCGGCGGCGTCCTCGTCGGGCTCGTAGCGCCGAACACCATGCCGGCGTATTTCGAGCTTCCCCTCGCCCTTGGCGCGTGCGCGGTCCTGATGCTGTTCCTGCTCGATTACCGGAGGGACCGCCTGGCCCTCGCCCTCGGCTGGTGCGTCGCCGTTACCGTGGTTTTCACCGGAGGCAGGTATATGACGAAATACGGCGAGACAGCGCGCATTGCGGTCAGAAATTTTTATGGAGGTCTGCGGGTGAATGAGTACGACCGGGGAACGGACGAGGAACACCGCATCCTGGTCCACGGGACCGTGGACCACGGCATGCAGCTCATGGCGCCGGGACATAGGCGCGACCGGGTCACGTACTACGGACCCGGGACGGGCATCGGCCTCGCCCTGCAATCCCGGCGGCAATCGCCGATCAAGGTGGGCGTGATCGGACTCGGTGCGGGCTCCCTGGCCGCTTATGCCGAGCCGGGAGACCTGTTCCGGTTCTACGAGATCAATCCCCTCGTGTTACGGATAGCCCGCACGGAGTTCACGTACCTGGCCGACTGCCGGGGGTCCGTGGAAGTCGTGCTCGGCGACGGACGCCTTTCGCTCGAGCGCGAGCCTGCACAGAACTACGATGTCCTGGCCGTGGATGCCTTTTCCGGTGACGCGGTGCCCGTGCACCTGTTGACGAAACAGGCCATCGAGCTCTACTTCCGGCATCTCAAGCCGCGGGGGATCCTCGCGCTGCACATCACGAACTCCCACCTCGACCTGGCGCCGGTCGTCGAGAAGCTTCGGAGGGAACTGGGCAAGCAGGGGATTCTCATCAGAACGGAGAAGGATGAGGACAACAACCTCTACGCTACGCGCTGGGCGCTCCTGTCCTCAAAACCGATAGCCGCGCCCTCCATTCGGGACGCCGCCGAGAAGCTGCCCTGGCGGCCTGATCTGCAGGCCTGGACCGATGACTACAGCAATCTGTTCCAGATTCTCAAATAACGATTCTTCCGCGCACCGCAAGAGCCGGTCGGCACGCTCTCTTCCGCCAGCCCCTACCCTATCCGGAAGCAACGCATCGAGACCGACGCGTTCTGGATCCCTTCATGGATGAACGTCAGTTCATCGTCCTTCTCCTGCAGCGCGATCGCGTAGATCATCGGCAGATAGTGATCCAGCGTCGGCACGGCCAGGGCCGACGCCTTCCCGTTTCCGTCATACCGGATGAGGTCCCTGTGGTTCCGTGCGAGCAGGTGCTTCTTGACCCGGTCATCGAACTCAAGGGCCCAGGCATAGGGCTCGGCGTCCATGTTCTCGAAATCGATGATGCCCAGATTGTGGACGATGTTGCCGCTTCCGATGATCAATACGCCCTTTCTGCGCAGCACGGACAGCTCCCGCGCCAGGTCGTAGTGATACTGGAGCGGCTTGGGATGCCATTCATTGAACGAGTAATCCAGGCTCATTTCAAACACGGGAATGTCCGCCGCGGGGTACAGGTGCCTCAGCACTGCCCAGGACGCGTGGTCCAGCCCCCACTCCCGGTCGCAGGAGACAGGGACGTCCGTGACCGCCTCGGTCACCGCCTGCGCCTCGTGGGGAGCCCCCGGGCTCGGATAATCAAGCGCATAGAGCTCATCGGGAAAGCCGTAAAAATCGTAGATCGTCTTCGGCTTTTTCGTGCAGGTAACGCGCGTCCCGTTCGTGAGCCAGTGGGCCGATACCACCATGATGGCCTTTGGACGCGGGAGCTGCCTTCCCAGTGCGGAGAGGCTTCGCGTGTAGCTGTTGTCCAGGATGATGTTCATCGGGGAGCCATGGCCGATGAACAGGACCGGCATTTTATTATCCACGGCGATTTCCTCCACGGTCTTCAGGGGGGTCGTTGCTCACGCGGCGTCTCGCTCCGCCGCAGCCAGCCTGAAATCCTGCTCGATGTTCCTGATGAACGCGTCCCTCCTTTGATGATAGTGCGCTGCTTTCGCCGCCCGGTACCTCCTGAAACCCAGGAAAAAGTACACTTCAAAGCACGAGGCGGCCATCCCCAGCAAAATGATCGTATACCTCACCCGCTGCAGGTCGGGATGGACAGCCACGTCGATATTCATGACCGCGATCACGACACCGACGAGCGCAACAAGGATCGACGTGAACAGCTTGAAGAAGCGGCGCTCGACCTCGGAGACCTCGACAACCTCAACATAGTCGAAAAGACTGCCGGCCTTCATCTTGAACGTCTCCCACTCCGCGGTGCGGGCATGGTACAGGAGCGCCCGCCGGTACCCTTCAACTTCATCATTGAACCTCTCGGAGAACTCTTTCTTCATGACCCCGACCTCGCATGTCAATGCCTGCCCTCCCTATTATTTAGTATAGCGCCTCTCCACCGGGATGCCGGCGGCTCGCAGGACTTTTTTCCGGGATAGTGTGATTTTTCAGAAATGCAGGAGAGGGGGAGAGAATCCCGCGGGAAATGATCAGGCCGGAAGGACGGCTTTCTTCCCGGCAATGGATTCTATCGCCGCCCGTGCCTCGTCGGTGAGATCAAGGAACCTGATCCCGGAGCGGTAGAGGTTCGAATCGAGCGCAGGCCTGATGACCCGGACCACCTCGCCCGAGGCCCTGACCTCGACGGAGCCGGGAGGCGTCAGCGCGCAGGACACGCGATCCCCGTTCTCGAGAGGCCGGTCCGTCTCGACCAGCATGCCCGTGACGCTGATGTCTTCGGACCTGCAGTAAAAGGGCGAATCCCGCCCGCTCCCCTGAACGGAGAGCGTCAGGAGCAGCCTGAGCGATTTCCTGCCCGGTACGGAAAGGAGCTGCTGCGCCTTTTCGATCAGGATCGGCGGTGTGACGGGCACCGTGAGGACTTCATTTGCCCTGCATCGGGCCCCTTGTTCCCTGCCCTCGTCCGTATCGGGTACAGATCATGATGAACGAAACATTCCGGAGGAGCTTATCCTCACGGATCAAGGCGCAGAGCTGTTCGCTTGCCCGCAATGTCACAGCCCCAGAGCAGGGCGCCGCATGACTTGATAGCATCGATGGTTGACGGGGTGGCCTGGACAGGCTGGTAGGGAAGAACGAAAGCCAGGGCGATCATTATCAGAATGATAAGGACTTCACGCCTGAGCATGGGCAACAGTCACATCGAACCATTGGCGTGTCAACAGGGTTTTCAGGCCATGAATCCCCGATTTTCCATGAGTTTCAACTATTCAAATATTCCGCTCTTCAGCGAGGACCTTGACAATACTGCAAAGCCGATTATACTTTCAGTTAACAACAGTTCTCTTTCTCCATCTTCACCATTACGGCCTTGCCATAATTCCTCCGTGAGAGGACGTCCATGAGAAAACGGCGCGCCATTGTGTTCGACGATGATCCGATCATCATCACCATGTTCAAAAGTTTTTTTCAGTCACTGGGGTACGACGTGGTTGCCCTGACCGAGCCCGTGGTCTGCCCGATGGAGGATGGGAAGGACGGGTCCTGCACGAAAGAGCAGCCCTGCGCCGATCTGATCATCACGGACTACAAGATGCCCGGCATGAACGGCATCGAACTGCTCAAGGCCCAGGCGCTGCGCGGATGCAGGCTGATCCCCGCCAACAAGGCACTGATCTCCGGGTATCTTGAGGGAGAAAAGGTTGAAGCGATCAGGGCGCTGGGATGCGCCTATTTCGACAAGCCCGTGAACCTCGTCGAACTGGAAGGCTGGATTGCCGAATGCGAAGAGCGGGCCGACCTGGCCCTGCCGGTGGACGACCGGAGGAAGGAACCGCGGAGAGCCGTCTCGCATGCGCCCATCCAGGTACGGTGGGAAAACTATGTCATGACCTGCTTTGCCCGGGACATCAGCCCCAACGGGTACTGTCTCAATCTGCCCGTGTCCCTGGACCGCACGCAGCTCGTCCAGGTGGCTTCCCAGGCTCACGCGGCTCCCCGTCCGGCACTCGTTCGCTGGGTATCAAAGCAGGAGAACGGCTTCTACCTCACGGGATTGAGCTGCTGCTGACCTTCGTCTCTACTCTTCCCGCCCGTTATTTCCGTCAGTGCTGATGTCTTCGGAAGAACGGCTCGCCGTGCACGCCAGCGGAACGGAGGCTGATCCTCATGAACAGAACGTTCACCCCTTTCACCCCCCTTCTCCTCGCCATCCTGCTGTCCTGCTGTACGGTGAACCGGCAGGAGACACTGCCGGCGAGGCCCTTCGTTGACCGCCACATGACGAACGTCACCCAGCTTACCTTCGACGGAGACAACGGCGAGGCCTATTTTTCCCCTGATGGTAAAAAACTCATCTTCCAGTCCAGCCGGGGCGGATCCGGCTGCGACAAGATTTGGATCATGAACAGCGACGGTTCGGACAAGCACCGGGTCAGCCCCGACCACGGCGCCCATACGTGCTCCTTCTTCCTGCCTTCCGGCAGGATCATCTTTGCCTCCACAAGCCATTTGCCCGGCGACTGCCCGCCGAAGCCAGCGATGCCGAAGGGCGCCCGTTATGTATGGCCGCTCTACCCCTACAACATCTTCACGGCGAGGGCCGACGGAAAAGATTTGAAGAAAATCACGGATAATCCGAAATACGACGCCGAGCCCGTGGTCTCTCCGGACGGGAACCGGATCGTCTTCGGTTCGCAGCGGGAGGGTAACTTCGACGTCTATGTCATGAACAGCGACGGAACGGGCCTGCGGCGCCTGACGGACCGCACGGGCTACAACGGCGGACCGTGGTTCTCGCCGGACGGCAGCAGGATCGTATGGCGGGCCTGGTACCCCGAGACCGAGGCGGAAAAGGCGCAATGGAAGGACTGCATGGAAAGGAATTACATCCTGGCCTTCCCGCTCGACCTCTGGGTGATGGATTCCGACGGATCGAACAAGCGGATGATCCTGCACAACGGGGCGACCAACTTCGCGCCCTCCTGGCATCACGACGGCAGGCGCATCATCTTCGCGAGCAACAGGGACGACTGGCACGCGGACATCGGGCAGTTCGGCCATAACTTCGAACTCTACCTCATCAACAGCGACGGCACGGGGCTGGAGCGCATCACCTACAACAGCGTCTTCGACAGCTTCCCCATGTTCTCACCGGACGGGAAGAAGCTCGTCTGGGCCTCGAACCGTAACGCGCAGAAACCCCATGAGACAGACATCTTCATTGCCGACTGGACGGAGTAGACGACAACCCGCCGGAAGTCCGCGGCACCGGTCCCTGTCTGGCTCATGTTCTCGCCAATCATGCTGTTTTCCTGTATAATTTCGTTACGAATGTTTCCCGGATGGGGCTGCCGGGCTGTTCGCTGGCGGGAGTGGCTTCATGAAAGACAAGAGCAAATCGTCTCACAAGAAAAGCACCCGGTCAGGCGGGGCTCGGCGGACCGTTTCAGGAAGCAATGCGTCCGGACCAGCAACCAGGTCCGCGAAGCCGGCTGAGCCCCAGCAGATCGAGGCCCGTTTCCGCGCTGTCTTCGAGAACTCACGGGACGCCATCGGGGTCTCAAAGGCCGGAGTTCATCTGTTCGAAAATCCCGCATATCTTGAATTGTTCGGGTTTCCCCGGGGGGCCTCACTCGCGGGCAAACCGGTCCTCGACCGTATCGCTCCGGGGAACCGCGATCAGGTCAGGGAGTACACCCTTAGTCGCGCACGCGGCGAATCCGCGCCGTCGGCCTACGAGACGCGCGGCCTGCGCATTGACGGCTCCGAGTTCGACATGGAGGTCAGCGTCTCCACGTATCGGGAGGACGGCGAGGACCGCACCCTCGCGATCCTGAGGGATATCACCCGGCGGAAGACGGCGGAGAATGAGATCGCCGAGCGCGGGGCCATGCTGCAGCAGATCATGGACACCGCGAGTGTGGCGATCGGCTGGTTGGACAAAAGCGGTCGAATCACCCACGCCAACAGGCGCATGGCCGAGATGTTCGGCCGCACGATGGAAGAACTCATCGGGAGCGAATATGTGGATCTTGTTCATCCCGCGGAGCGGGAAAGCGGCCGGAAGAACATGCTGGCCCTGCTGGCGAGCAAGATCCCGTCCGTGGACCTCGAACGGCTGTACCGGCGCAAGGACGGCACCGAATTCTGGGGCCACCTTGCATGCCGCCGCTTCCATGACGCCCGGGGCAACGAACTCGGCCTGATCGGCGTGATCACGGACATCAGCACGCGTAAGCGGGCCGAGGAGGCGCTCAGGAACAGCGAACGCCGCCTGAATACCATCCTGGACAATGTCGGCGCCTACATTTTCATCAAGGATACGCAGTACCGTTATACGTATGTGAACCGCAAGGTGTGCGATCTCTTTGGCAAGAAAGCGGAGGAGATCCTGGGCAAAGGCGACGCGGCATTCTTTTCGGCCGCATCGGTCGAGGAGATCATGCGGAGCGACCGCCTGGTCATAGAGCGGGGCGAAACGGTGGCCCGGGAGGAGACCGGACTCGCCTCGTCTGACGAGCAGCCCAGAACCTACTGGACCGTCAAGCTGCCGCTGCGGGACAGCAGAGGAACGATCTCCGCCCTCTGCGGCATTTCAACGGACATCACCGAGCGCAAACTCACGGAGGAGGTGCTGCGCCAGTCGGAGAACAGGACTCGCAGCATCGTCGAATCGCTTCCGATCGGGATGCACCTGTATCACCTGGAGCCCGACGGCCGCCTGGTATTCATCGGCGCCAATCCTGCGGCGGACGGGATCCTCGGTGTTGACAACAGCATCTTCATCGGCAAGACGATCGAAGAGGCGTTCCCGGCGCTGAAGGATACCGAGGTGCCCCGGCGCTATCGCGAAACGGCTGCCACGGGAACAGCCTGGCAAACGGAAAGCATCGCATACCACGAAGGCGACATCCGGGGCGCATTCGAGGTGCATGCCTTCCGGACCGCACCGAACACCATGGCTGCCGCGTTCGAGGACATCACCGCACGCAAGCGTTCTGAATCTGCCCTGATGCGGAGCGAAGAGAAATACCGGCGTCTCTATAATGAGACGCCGGTTTTGCTCCACTCCATAGACCGGGACGGGGTCGTCGTCGACGTGAATGATCACTGGCTGAAGACCCTTGGCTATGAGCGACAGGAAGTGATCGGCAGGAAGGTGACGGATTTCTTAACGGACGCATCGCGAAAGTACTCTCTGGAGGTCGTCCAGCCTGCTTTTTTCCGGGACGGCGCGGTGCAGGACGTTTCGTTCCAGATGGTAAAAAAGAACGGCGATGTGGCGGACGTGCTCCTTTCCGCGACGGCCGAGCGGGACGCCTCCGGCAGCGTTGTCCGCTCCCTGGCCGTGATCCAGGATATTACGGAGAGGAAGCGGGCGGAGGAGGCACTGCGCGAGAACCAGGCACGGCTCGACCTTGCGCTGCAATCGGCCCATATGGGCGTATGGCGCTGGGAGATCAAGGAGAACAGGCGCTATATGGACAACCTGACCTGTCAACTGTTGGGGATCGAAGCGGCTACGTTTTCCGGGACCGAAGCGGAGTTCTTCCGGGCAGTGCATCCCGAGGATCACGAGAAGATCAAGGCTTCGCTCGCCCGGACCATTGAGCAAAATGTGCACTACGAGTCGGCGTTTCGCGTTATCTGGCCTGAAGGAAGCGTTCATTATGTCACGGCCCGCGGCAGGCTGGTCCGCGACGACAAAGGACAGCCGGTGAGGATCAACGGTATTGTGTGGGACACCACGGACCAACGCCTCCTTGAAGATGAAAGGCTCAAGACACAGAAGATCGAGTCCATCGGCACACTTGCCGGCGGCATCGCCCATGACTTCAACAATCTCCTGCAGGGTGTTTTCGGTTTCATCTCCATGGCCAAGCTGACCTTTGACCAGCGGGAAAAGTCGCTCGCCATGCTCGAACAGGCCGAAAAGGCGCTGCATGCGTCGGTCAACCTGACCAACCAGCTCCTGACCTTTTCCAAAGGAGGGAAGCCGCTGAAGAAAGTGATTGAGCTCAGGCCCGTGATCGAGAACGCGGTGAGGTTGGCTCTGAGCGGATCCCACAATGACTATACCCTTTCCATAGACGAGGGTCTCAACCCGGTGGAGGCCGACGCAGGTCAGATCGGCCAGGTGATCCAGAACATCGTGCTGAACGCCGACCAGGCGATGCCGCTCGGCGGCACGATCGCTCTCTCGGCGCGGAACGCGCCGGCAACTGACGGCAGCCTTGTGGAGATCTTGATCAGTGACCAGGGAACCGGCATTCCTCAAGATCATCTCCTGCGGATATTCGACCCCTATTTCACAACCAAGGAAAAGGGGAGCGGGCTCGGTCTCGCAACCTCCTACTCCATCATCAAGAACCACGGCGGGGAGATCAACGTCGCCTCGGAGCTGGGAAAGGGCTCGACCTTTACGATCCATCTCCCCGCGTCCGAGCGTGCGGCCGAGGCCCCGCCCCTGCCTGCAACGCCCGTCCGCTCCCGACGGGGACGGGTCCTCGTCATGGACGATGAAGAAGTGATCAGGATGGTCACTCGGGAATTGCTGCACGAGCTCGGCCATGAGGCGGTGTTTGTAGAGAACGGAGAAGCGGCGCTCAAGGCCTACCGGGAGGCAAAAGCGTCGGGCAGGCCCTTCGACGTCGTCATCCTGGACCTGACGATCCGGGGTGGCATGGGAGGGATGGAGACCATGCGGAAACTGCGTGAGATCGACCCGGAAGTGCGGGCTGTCGTATCGAGCGGATATTCCGATGATTCCGCAATCGCGAGCCATCGTGAACAGGGCTTCAAGGCGTTCCTCAAGAAACCCTACAACGTGAAAGAGCTTCGGGACGCACTCAACGCCTTATTGGAATAACCGTCGCCGGAAGTAGTAGTTTACCGCACGGGAGCGGTTCCGGCATTCCTCTCCGCCCGAGACGGACGCGGAGAACGCTGTCTGCGCCTCGATGCGCGGTTTGCCGGAAGCTGCATGATGGAATGGCTGCATGACCGGCCGGGAGGACGAGCCCGCCTCCGGTCGGCCCGTCCTTGTCCCTGATGCCGAACAACGGCAGGAAAGGCTTTCATGAACGTGGAAATCACCAGGGAAGAATATGCGCTCTTGCTGGACCTGATCATCATAGCCAGCGCGGTCCTTACCGATCACAAGGACGGCGATGCCCGGACCAGGGAGCACGAAAAGGTGATCCAGAAGATCTACGCCCTCGCCGATGCCATGGGACAGGGCAGCAGGATCGTGCATGATGCCGACCTGGGGAAATATGTTCCCGCCTCAGACTCCCCGGAGCCGTCCCTGGTCCACACGTTCCTGGACGAATACGCGGACGAGACCTTCTGGCACGAACTGATCTTTCGTTTCACCGAGCGGGACGTGGCGCGCCAGGTCGGCGGATTCGAGAACCTGAGCACGCTGCCCGCCGATCAGCGGTTCGACCTGGAAACACCAATCGAAGAGCGGTATATGGAGGAGTTCAGCAAACACGGCATAGACAGGCTCGAGGTGGTCGCTCCGGCCGGAGGGCAGTTCGGCATGATGCCGAAAACGTCGGATTGAATGCTTTTCATCCGTAGCATTCCGAGACGGCTGGAAAACAAGGATCACGGCCGCCGACTCAGCGGAGCAGCAGTTTCTCTGTGGTATACTTGGAAAATGACGCGGCATTGCTCTGCCGCCGAAAGGAGGAATTACCCATGAAACTGTTCATTGCAGCAGCAGCGCTCGGCATGGTCCTGGCACTCGCTCCCGCCCTGTTCGCAGACGAGACCGTGGTTCCCCTGAACCTCATTTCCGATCAGGGCATCGGCAAGACGATCGGCTCCATCACCCTGAGCGACACGCCTCAGGGCCTCAAGCTGGCCCCTGCCCTCACGGACCTGGCACCGGGAGTCCACGGCTTTCATGTGCACGACAAACCGGACTGCGGTCCGGGCATGAAGGACGGAAAACCTGCTGCGGGTTTCGCGGCCGGCGGACACTATGATCCCATGGCGTCCGGCAAGCACGAAGGCCCCATGGGCAAGGGCCATCTCGGCGATTTGCCCGCTCTCGTCGTGGACAAGGACGGCAAGGCGACGGCTCCCGTGGTCGCGCCGCGCCTCAAGCTGTCTGACGTGAGGGGCCGCTCGATCATGATCCATGCGGGCGGAGACAATTACGCGGACGCGCCGGCGCCCCTCGGAGGCGGCGGTGGCAGGGTGGCCTGCGGAGTGATCAAATAGCTCATCGACAAAATGAGTGGAGCCCCCACCGGCAGGAGCCGGTGGCTCCCTTTAAGAACGCGACCTCCCGCGGACTACGACGCATTACCCCTGGCAAGAGCCGGGGGATTGCAAGTCGCGGGATTCAATAACAAAGGCGGGGGCCCTCCCCGCCTTTGTTGTGTGATACCCGAGAGAGAAACTGTTTCAGATCAGAGGAGTCCCCGGGGCTCGCTTTAAGAATACGATTTCCCGTCTGCACCCAGAGTTGACGAGTGTGATAAGCGCGAGTGCAGGGTGCGGACTACGACGCATTATCTCCGGCAGGAGCCGGGGGATTGCAAGTCGCGGGATACAGGTCCTCGCCCAGGTTCGATCCCGGACTCGAACCCGTTCGGACGGGGACAAGCATGTTCATGCGTTTGTCTTTTTCCCGTGGAACAGCTCGCTTCCCGCGCCGGGGTAGATCCTGCGCTTCTCTCTCGGCGTCGGCGCTGCAGCGGCAGGCCACCGGTCGAACCGCGGCTCGGCGCCCTCCCTTGCCAGGAGCGTTGGCTCCCGGTCCGCCATGAGAGGGCTCTTCCGCACATCGGTGCCGGGGACATAATAGCTGAACTCCACGGGAATGCCGTTGGGGTCAAAGGAATAGATCGAGTGAATGAACCCGTGGTCGATGACCTCGGAGACCCATATCCCGGCGGCCTCGAACCGCTCCTTCAGTTTCCAGAGTTCGTCCTCGTCCTGCACGCCGAAGGCAACGTGGTCGAAGGCAAAGGGCCCCTTCACCGGACGCCCGTGCTCCTTCTCTTCGACAGGGCTCACGCCGGGCCATTCGAAAAAAGCGATCATGTCGTGGTCCGAGACCTGGAGGAAGTACTGGCGGTAGCCGGGCTTGCCGAGGCCGGCAATGAGCCTCATGCCGAGCAGGTCCCTCCAGAACCGGATGGTCTCATCCATGTTCCCCGTGGCCAGGGCTAGGTGGTTCACACCGGTATAGCGGATCATGTTCCCTCCCTGTTCTGCTTCAGCCGTCACAGCCCGATGAACTCAATCCCCGCGCTCTCTTCGCTGCCGAGGCCGCGTGTTCCTATGATACCATGTTGCTGAAACCGGTTGGCGGTCTTTTCGGCGACTCAAAATTCATAACGACAGGAGATGAGACCGGTGCGATTGATATGAACACATTTCGCGGGTATAATAAAATCATTCTATCACGATAAGGAGAAAACAGTGATGCCTCGGACGCCCAATGGCCGCCCTTCTCGATGCTGTTCGACGCCTGATTCCCGCTGCTTGACCGAACGCGCCGGATACGTCCTCAGGCTCAGGCAGAACAGCCTCCCGCGCCCGCTGTTCATGCTCGCCATTGTCCTGCTCCTCGCCTGGCATCCCCTCGTCCTTCACGCTGCCGGACTGCCTCATCATACGCTCACGGTGTCACTCGATCCCGGACGCCACAAGCTGAGCGCCTCCGACACGATCACGGTGCCCGGGGACTTCCCGCGGGAATTCACCTTTGCCCTGCACGCGGGACTCAATCCGTCATCCCCTGATCCCGGTGTGCACATCCGGAAGAAAGCCCGACAGGATGCGGACGCGCCTCTCGAAGTGTTCCTCGTCACGCTGCCCCGGGGGGCAAACACGTTCACCGTCGCCTATTCCGGAAGCATCTACCATCCCCTCATCGCGAGCCAGAACCAGGCCCGGGGGTTCGACCAGACGCCGGGCAGTATCGCCGGGGAGGGCGTGTACCTTGCCGCAAGCTCGGCATGGTATCCCCTGCTCGAAACCGATTTTTTCACTTTTACCCTCACGATCGTCCTGCCCGTTGAATGGGACGCGGTCAGCCAGGGCGGCCGCAGGCTCCGGGACAGGATGAAAACCGGCGAAAGCGTTGAATGGGATTCGCCGGAGCCGCAGAACGAAATCTATCTTATCGCTTCCCGGTTCAAGACGTATGAGAAGACAAAGGGCAAGCTCACGGCCATGGTCTATCTCCGCACACCCGACGAGGGTCTCGCGTCCAGGTACCTGGACGCCACGATGCAGTACATCGCGATGTACGACAGGCTGATCGGACCCTATCCCTACGCCAAGTTCGCGCTCGTCGAGAACTTCTGGGAGACCGGCTTCGGCATGCCGTCCTTCACCCTTCTCGGCCCCACCGTGCTCCGGCTGCCTTTTATCATCAACACCTCCTATCCCCACGAGATCCTGCACAACTGGTGGGGCAACAGCGTGTACCCGGTGTACGAGAAGGGCAACTGGTCGGAGGGGATCACCGCCTACCTCGCCGACCATCTGCTGAAGGAGCAGCAGGGCCAGGGAGCGGACTACCGCCTGACCACGCTCCAGAAATACGCGGATTACGTCTCGAGCGGACGCGACTTCCCGCTTACCCGGTTCACGGCGCGTCACAGCCCCTCGACGGAGGCGGTGGGATACGGCAAGGCGCTCATGTTCTTCCATATGCTCAGGCTCGAGCTGGGAGACAAGGCCTTCATCAAGGGCCTTCGCGATTTTTACCGGGACTACAAATTCCATTACGCCACCTTCGCTGATATCGATAAAAGCTTCTCTGCCTCCTCGGGTAGAGATCTCAAGGCGGAATTCGACCAATGGATAACGAAGACCGGGGCGCCGGAGATACGATTGGAGAACGTACGGCCAAGGAGCAACGGACAGGGATCGAAGGATGGCAACGGCTCGATAATCGCATTCCGGATGAGGCAGGTCCAGCAGGGAAGACCCTACCGCATGCATATTCCCGTTGCCGTGACGCTGGAGCACGCGGAACAGGCGTACCAGACTGTCGTGGAAATGAACGAGGGCGAGAGGGAGTTCGAGCTGGCTGTCCCGTCACGCGCGCTCCGGCTCGACATCGACCCCGAGTTCGACCTGTTCCGCAGGCTCGACCGCGGCGAGGTCCCTCCTGCTATCACCCAGCCGCTGGGGGCGAAGAAGATGCTCGTCATTCTGCCTGCAATCGCGGGCAAAAAGATGCTCGATGCATACCGGGCATTTGCGCAGGACCTTGCTGACGCGGGCCCTGATGCGGTCGACGTGAAGCTCGACAGTGAGGTCTCGAAACTGCCGATCGACCGGGCAGTGGCTGTCCTGGGATGGGAGAACAGGTTCCTGCAAGGCCTGGAGCCCGCGTGGAAGGAGTACGAGGTCTCGTTCGGGGCCAAGGCCATCAGGATCAACAGGACCGCGATCGCGAAGATGAACCACTCCGTGGTTCTTACCGCCCGGAATCCCGGGAACAGGGACGCGGGTCTGCTGTTCATCGCCGCTGACCGGCCGGAACCGCTCCCCGGTCTCGGCCGGAAGCTCCCCCACTATCACAAGTACAGCTATCTCGCCTTCGAAGGCGACGAGCCCGCGAATGTCGCAAAAGGCCGCTGGCCCGTTGTCGATTCTCCGCTCACCGCCTTCCTGGATGCCAAGCATGTCGAGATGGCTAGGCTCGCCCCGCGTGAGGCTTTGGCTTCGCTGCCGCCGGTCTATTCGGAAGAACGGATGATGGAAACGATCAGGCTCCTGGCGGGCGAAATGCTCAAGGGCAGGGAGATCGGCACGCCGGAGATCGACAGGGCCGCCGGATACCTCGCTCTACAGTTCAAGCAGGCGGGGCTGCTGCCGGGTGGTGATGACGGAAGTTTTTTCCAGGCCTGGAAAGACCCTTCACGCGGGATCGTGATGAAGAACGTGATCGGCGTCATCCGCGGAATGAACCGGAAATTCAGCAGCCAGAGCGTCGTCATCGGAGCGCACTATGATCACCTGGGAATGGGAATGAACATCGGCCGGACCGAGGACCGGGGCAGGATCCATCCCGGCGCGGATGACAATGCCAGCGGCGTGGCCGTGCTGCTGGAGCTTGCGCGGGTGCTGAAGGAAACCCTGAAACCCGACCGGAACATCGTCTTTGCGGCGTTCACCGGCGAGGAGGAAGGCAAGCTCGGGTCGAACTATTACATCAAGTACGGGCGCGCCTATCCTGTCTCGAACTGCATCGGCATGGTGAACCTCGATACCGTGGGCAGGCTCGGCAGGAAGAAACTGCTCGTGCTCGGCGGAAGCTCGGCGAAGGAGTGGGTGCACATCTTCCGGGGCGCGTGGTTCGTGACCGGCGTCGAGATCGATATGGTCTCGGAAAATCTCGACTCGAGCGATCAGATGAGCTTCCAGGAAGCGGGCGTGCCCGCTGTCCAGCTCTTTTCAGGGCCTCACCTCGACTATCATCGTCCATCGGATACGATCGACACGATCGATTCCGCCGGACTCGTCAAGGCGGCATCGGTGACCAAAGAGGTCGTCGAATATCTTTCAGGACGCGAAGCGCCTTTGACTTCGACGCTGAAGCCCGGGGAAGCACCACCGGCAGGACCGAAGACCGAGCGCAAGGTGAGCCTCGGGACGATCCCGGATTTTTCTTTTCACGGCAAGGGAGTCAGGCTGTCGGGTGTGGCCGAAGGATCTCCATCGGCGCTTGCGGGAATGCGGGAGGGCGATGTCATCACGGGCATCGACTCGCAGGCGGTGAATGATCTGAAGGATTTCTCTGACGCCTTGAAGAGAGCAAAACCCGGTGAGAAGTTATCGATCAGCTTTACGAGGAACGGGAAAGAAATGACGGTGCAGACCGCGGTTCAAGCGCGGTAGAACGCCGCAGTTACTGCCCCTCAGCCGGAAAAACGCTGCCGGGACCCCGATAAATCCATCACGCAGTCTGTTTCGACAGCCACGCGAGACATTCGCCTTCCATGACCTCGCCCTGCAGATTCCGCGTCCGGATGCACTTACCAGACCGCGTTCTTACACGCTCCACAAAACCTGCGAGGCGCCCGTCCTGGTGTACTTCGATGCTCAGCTTCCATTCCCCGGATCCGGTGATCTGGAAAATACCGTATACCTTTACCATGCCGACCTCCCGCTGATATCGTATCGGCATTTCTCCGGATATCTTTAATGCCGTCACAACCGAAACCGGGAGGTGGAACCAGGAAAGACAACGGCCGCACGAGGACTTTGCAGGAACAGGGAACCGGAATGCCGATGGACTGCCTCATGATCTTCTCCACACCGACACCGGTCGCGAAGACCCTGAGGCCTCGGGGAAGAAAGGGGATGGAACGCGTTTATTCACTCCGCATGCCTTTTGTCGTGATCATGCCCGACAATCGCATTCTCTGGCAGACTGCAGAACAGCCTGCCAGAGAATCGATCAATGCGCGAACAGGCCTTTTACTTCGCCTGTCCTGAGAGTGCATGACGGCCCTGCAACCCTACCTGTACGATCCTATCGCAGGGGTTCGGTGGTACCGTTGTCGAACGCCACGGGGCCCGTGCTGAACAGGGTAATGCCGTTATACGGATCGAGAGCTGACTCATCTTCCCGCATGCCACCCGCTGCGGAGCCTTCAACAGTGGGGCTGCTTATTGCGGCCGGTCCTATTGCAGCATCGTCCAATGCCACGGGACCGATGCTGAACAGGGTAATGCCATTGTTCGGCTCGAGTGCAGACTCATCTTCCCGCATGCCACCCGCTGCGGAGCCTTCAACATAGGCATCACCCATAACTGCCGGTCCTATTGCGCCATCGTCGAATGCTATGGGACCCGTGCTGAACACCGTAATGCCATTCTCCTCCCTGGCTGCGGGGCCGCCCTCGCCTGCATAGGCTGAACCCGTGAACAGGGTAGCTGCGATTGTAATCGTCAGAATAAGTTTTTTTTTCATGGTAGCACCTCTTTCGTCAGGACTTGTTTCACGATTCTGCAACTGTATAACTCCTAGTATATCACGCCGGGGAATAACACTCCGTTTATTGCAATAACATTTGCGTCACAATTACGTCACATCCCACAATATAGTGCTACTTTTATCCTCTTTATCCCCGGTTTTTATTCTCATGCACGAGCGCTGCTTCAAATGGCCCTTTTAATGCGCGTCACATGTCTCGTGCCCATTAGGCATGGGCATTCCTTATTAGTGCGGCGTCACACCGTTTTATGATATTCTTAAGCAGAAAGGAGTACTATCGCATGCCGCGGAAGATCCTCGTCATTGAGGATGATAAAGACATCGCCCGCCTCGTCGAGCTTCACCTGAGGGACGCGGGGTATGAAGTGAGCCTGGCCCATGACGGCAAAGCAGGCCTCGAACAGGCCTTCGCGCGGCACTTCGACCTGATCATCCTTGATCTGATGCTTCCCGGCGTCGATGGCCTGGAGATCTGCCGGCAGGTGAGGGCCGGCTCCGCCTATACGCCGATCCTGATGCTGACTTCGAAATCTTCCGAGCTCGACCGGGTCCTGGGACTCGAGATCGGCGCCGATGACTATCTGACCAAGCCCTTCAGTATCCGGGAGCTTCTCGCGCGGGTCAAGGCCCTGTTCCGGCGCCTGGAAGCGATCCGATCGGAGGCTTCGAAGGAGCCGCAGACGGCGATCACCGCCGGGGATCTCGTGATCGATGCGGCGAAAAGAAAGGTTGCGCTCAAGGGAGAACCGGTGGCGCTCACTGCCAAGGAGTTCGACCTCCTGCACCACTTTGCCCGCCATCCCGGCCGGGTCTATACGAGATCGGAACTGCTGAGCGTTGTATGGGGCTATGGATACGAGGGCTACGAGCACACGGTCAATTCCCATATAAATCGCCTCAGGGCAAAGATCGAGGACGATCCCGCGGCGCCCCGCTACATTTTGAGCGTCCGCGGTGTCGGTTACAAGTTCTCCGAGGGAGGGGAAGGGGAGAAAGAACCGTAAAGGGAACCACGGACCACGACCCTGGGTGAAACCGTTCGAGGGCAGGACAGGCGCAATCGGATGGGCCCGGGTTCGCTATCTCAACGCCTGAAGCTCATTTTTTATCGGTGTTCATCCGTCTGTTCGCGAAGCGAACCTGTGGTTGGAAGACCAGTTTTAGCCGGAGAAGAATGTCATGTTCAAGAACCTCTATACGAGACTGGCCGCTGTGCTGCTCGGGCTTTTCCTGCTTGTCGGCGTCCTGTACCTCCTGCTCACGCTCTACACCACCCGGCTCTATTTCCAGGAGGTGAACCAGAGGCTCAACCGGATCCTGGCGCAGCACCTGGTTTCGGAAAAGATCCTGATGAAGGACGGCAGGGTCGATGAAGAGGCCCTGCGAAACATTTTTCACATGCTCATGGTCGTGAACCCCGTGATCGAGGTCTATCTGCTCGACCCGGAGGGCAGGATCGTGGCATACTCCGCGCCGCCCGGCAAGGTGAAGAGGAAATCGGTCTCCCTGGAGCCCGTCAGGCAATTGCTTGCGGGCGCCCCTGCTTTGCCCATCCTGGGAGACGACCCGCGCGACCCTTCCCAGAAGAAGATATTTTCCGCGGCTCCGATCACCCTGGACAACCGGATGCAGGGCTATCTGTACATCATCCTGGCAGGCGAGGAATTCGATACCGAGGCCCAGATGCTCCGGGGCAGCTACATCCTCCGTCTCAGTCTCTGGGCCGCCGCGGGTGGCCTGCTGTTTGCCTTATTGGCGGCGCTCCTCCTGTTCAACCGGATGACGAGGCCGCTCCGGCAGCTTACATCGGCGATGGAGGACTTCCGAAGGTATGATTTCTCCGCGGCTCCCCCTTTCATGCGGGGCGTCAAGACCGCATCGGGAAACGAGATCGACAGACTCTCGATCATCTTCAAGGAGATGGCGGACCGGATCGTTCTTCTGATAGCGGAATTGAAACAGTCAGACTGGCACCGGCGGGAATACCTGGCGAACATCGCCCACGATCTTCGCACCCCGCTCGCCTCGCTCCATGGCTATCTCGAGACGCTGCTGATGAAAGAGGGATCGCTTTCGGCCGGGGAGCAGCGGAGCTATCTTGCGACCGCCATCAAGCGCTCCGACCAGCTCGGCAAGCTCGTGGCCGGGCTCTTTGAACTGGCGAAGCTGGATTCGCCCGATGTCCAGGTCCGGCTTGAGCCCTTTTCCCTGGCGGAACTCATCCAGGACATACTCCAGAAGTTCAAGCTCGCTGCGGAGAAGGGAAAGGTCGCGCTCCGGATGGACATCACGGGGGACCTCCCCCTGATTTCCGCCGACATCGGGCTTACCGAACGGGTTTTCGACAATCTGATCGAAAATGCCCTGCGCTTTACGCCGAGGGACGGAATGATCAGCGTCGCCGCTTCTCTCGAGAATGACCGGGTGAAGGTGCAGGTATCCGATACCGGCTTGGGCATTCCTTCTGAGGCCATTCCCCATCTGTTCGACCGTTTTCCCCAGCGCGATCGCAGCGCACTGGCGAACGAATCGGGATCAGGACTCGGCCTTGCCATTGTGAAGAGAATCCTCAAGCTTCACGGGAGCGGCATCGAGGTCAGCAGCCGGGTCAACAGGGGCACGACCTTCACGTTCACCCTGCCGGTCCACGAGGCTTCTTTCTAGTCATCTCCCTCGGAACTGTACTCAGACTTTGGTTTTATCCTGCTCCCGTGCCTGTACTCTCAAACTGTCATTGCGAGCAGCTTTTTTCGCGACGTGGCAATCTCGAATTTATTGATTTACTTAACGCTGAGATTGCTTCGCTTCGTTCGCAAAGACGAAAAAAGATTTTAGTGACCTGCTCGTACTTACCCGCCCGATCCTATGATATATTTCTGAAAGAGATCCATTTGGCCGGCTCATCGCGCAGCTCTCATTCTTTCATCACTAAAACGCCGAAAAGGTAAGATGGCATGCCGAGGGACATACCGATAGGGAACGGCTCCCTGTTGATCCTGTATGATAAGACAGGGCTTGTGCGGGAGCTCTGCTTCCCAAGCGTGGGCAGTGAGAACCACGCCCAGGGCCATGCCTTCAGGGTCGGCGTCTGGGCGAACGGCGTATTCTCCTGGATCGACGGGGAGGGATGGGAGCGCTCGCTGGACTACGAGGATGACACCCTCGTGGCCAGGATCGGGCTTGTGAGCAATTCCCTCGGCCTGAACATCACGATGAGGGATGTCGTTGACTTCCACGAGAATCTCTACGTGCGGGAGATCTCTGTAAAGAACCTCACGCCGCAGCCCATCGAGCTCCGCCTCTTTTTCCATCATGATTTCCACATCTACGGCTCGGAGATCGGCGATACGGTCTGCTTCAAGCCGGAAGAGAAGGGGCTTCTCCATTACAAGGGGAAAAGATATTTTTTCGTCAATGCCCTGACGGAAAAGGGAGTCGGTGTCGACCAGTTTGCAACGGGGATAAAAGAATCAAAGGGTCTGAGCGGAACCTGGGTCGACGCCGAAGACGGAGTTCTTTCCGGCAATCCTGTTTCGCAGGGTTCGGTGGACTCGGTCTGCGCCGTGCATATGACAATCCCGCCCGACCAGACTGCGCAGGCCTGGTACTGGATGGCGGCCTGCGTTGACTGGAAAGGCGTGAAGCGGTTGAACGATCTCGTCGTCCGGAGAACGCCGGGACATTTCATCGCGAGGACAGCCGATTACTGGAAGCTGTGGCTCGACCGGGAGCGCATGAAATTCGGCGATCTGCCCGATGCCGTCACCCGGCTGTATACGCGGAGCCTCCTCATCCTGAGGACGCACATCAGCGACAACGGCGCGGTCATAGCCGCGAATGACTCCGACATCCTTCAGTTCTCCCGGGACACCTATGCGTACATGTGGCCAAGGGACGGCGCGCTTGCGGCGCACGCCCTCGACCTCGCCGGCTTCCCGATACCGGCGCAGAAGTTCTTTGCATTCTGCGGCGAGATCATCGGGCGGAACGGCTTTTTCATGCACAAGTACAACCCCGACGGCTCCCTCGCCAGTTCGTGGCATCCCTGGGTCCTGGAAGGAAAGCCCCATCTCCCCATCCAGGAGGACGAGACGGGGCTCGTGCTCTGGGCGCTCTGGGAGCACTATAAACTGTACCAGGACGTTGAGTTCATCAAGCCCCTGTACCGGAAGGTCATCAAGGCCGGCGCGGACTTCCTGTGCGATTTCGCAGATCAGAGAACGTGGCTCCCCCTGCCCTCGTACGACCTCTGGGAAGAGCGCCTCGGCATTCACACCTTTACCACCTGCGCTGTTATCGCCGGGCTGAAAGCGGCCGCCAATTTTACCTCGGCCCTGGGCGAAACGGAGCTCTGGGAGAAATACCAGGCAGCGGCCGATAGGTTCAAGGGAGCGCTTGAGGAGCATCTCTTTGACCAGGAAGCCGGGAGGTTCATGAACGGAATTTCAGACCATGACGGA
Source organism: Nitrospirota bacterium (assembly GCA_035516965.1). Classification (NCBI taxonomy): domain Bacteria; kingdom Pseudomonadati; phylum Nitrospirota; species Nitrospirota bacterium. The sequence continues at coordinate 6,647 of DATIZR010000072.1, read as the reverse complement.
TCGCCTCAGAAGGACCTCAAGCTCGATGCCAGCCTCTGCGGGCTCTTCGCCTTCGGAGTTTTCCCGGCATCCGACGAGAAGGTCGTCAATACCATCGAGGCGCTGAAAGAAAAGCTCTGGTGCAAGACAACGCTCGGCGGGCTGGCACGGTACGAACTCGACCGTTATCAGAGCGCGGCCGCGCCAAGCCCGGACATCCCCGGCAACCCCTGGATCATCAGCACGCTCTGGTATGCCCAATACCTGGTCGAAAAGGCGAAGACCGGGACCCAGCTGCGGGAGTCGATCGGCGTATTGAAATGGGTTACCGAGAGGGCGCTGCGGTCGGGGGTCCTCGCGGAGCAGGTGGACCCCCTGAGCGGAGAAGCGGTCTCGGTCTCCCCCCTCGTCTGGAGCCACGCCGCTTTCATCATCGCGGTGCAGCAATATCTGAGGAAACACCGGGAAGTGGAGCGGTGTCCCACCTGCGGACAGCCGCTCTTGCCCTGGTGACGCGCAGCTCGGGATACGTGCCGTTGAAAGAGCTACATAAGATGTCAGAAACCGTATTTTTTATCCGCAGATTACGCGCCCTGCACTCGCGGTCCCGCTCGTAAGCGCTGGGTGCAGGCAGATTAACGCAGATAGATTCTGAATGAATGTGAGAAGCAGAGTCGTTAGATTCGGCTTGCCGTTTTAAACCCAGAAGTCTTTTCATTTTTTTCTGCGTCCATCTGCTTGTGCCCGCGTTTTGGCAACAGCAGGGTACGACATCTGCGGATAGATAGGTTCTAAAAGAATTTTATCCGCAGATTATAAAGATTTACGCAGATGGGTCCAAGATCATTATGACACTGATAATAACAACCCTATCCATCGAGAAAGAGAGGAACAGAACATGAAAATGCGTGGCACGCCGGGAGTTCTCATGGGATCGCTGGTCGGGGCATTGGTGACCGCGGCGCTGATCGCCGTCTTTTACGCGGGATGGCGGCTGGCGGACCTGCCCTTCGTCCCCTTTGACGTGTTCGACTGGACGACCCGCGTCCTGCCGGGAGCGTTCATTGAATTCGTCATCGGCGCCATGGTGGCCGCCATCCGCGGTCTCTCCCTGGGCCCCACGTCGGTCGTCGCCAAGCTCATGGAGCAGGCCATGGGGATCGTCGGCCTCTTTGTCACCGGCGTTGTTGCCGGTGCGGTTCTCTTCGGCGTGCTGCGCGTTCTTCGCGGCCGGTTAAGTTACCCGTTGGGCCTCCTCGTCGGGTTGTTCGCGGCCATTCCCGCCGTGCTCATCAGCGCCTCGCTCGGCAAGACCGCCGTGGCTCCGCCGGTGGTCAGTGCGCTCTGGATCCTGTTCGTCTTTGCCTTATGGGGGATGGCACTCGGCTGGACTTACCTGAGGCTGGCCGGTTTCAGCGTTACCGGTGAACAGGGTTCGGACCTTGAATCCTCCGTTCAGCGGGTCAGTCGGCGCCAATTCATCATCCGTCTTGCCGGGTTCACGGCGACCATCACGGTGAGCGGGGCGATGGTGGGCCTCCTGTCGGAGCGCCACAGCCGGATGAAAATGGAGAGCCTCATGCCCTGGTCCTCAACGCACGCTCTGCCGAACGCAAACGCAGCGGTCAAGCCCGCGCCCGGCACGCGGCCCGAATACACTCCCCTGGAGCGGCACTACCGCATCGATATCAACACGACTCCGCCGAAGATCGACGGGATGATGTGGCGGCTCAAGATCAAGGGACTGGTCGATAAGCCCCTGTCCCTCACCCTGGACGAGCTCCGGCGCTACGAACCCATGCACCAGTTCGTCACGCTGTCCTGCATCTCAAACCCCGTGGGCGGGGACCTGATCGGCACGACGCGCTGGACCGGCGTCAGCCTGAAGAGCTTCCTGCTCGACCTCGGCCTGAAGCCCGGCGCCACGCACCTGAAGATCAGCTCCGCCGACGGCTTTTTTGAGACCCTGGCACTGGAAACGGTCATGGCCGACGAACGGGTTATGCTGGCCTATGCCTGGGACGGTGTGCCGCTGCATGAGGACCACGGCTTTCCGCTGCGCGTCTACATGCCGGACCTCCACGGGATGAAGCAGCCCAAATGGATCGAGACCATCGAGGCGATGGACCACTGGGAGCCGGGCTACTGGGTGGTCCGCGGCTGGGACAAGGTCGCAAAGATGAAGGCAACGTCCGTGATCGACACCATCGCCGTTGATATGACCATCATCAGCGCCGATCAGCGGAAACTGGTGCCCATCGGCGGGATCGCCCACGCGGGAGCCCGCGGGATCTCGAAGGTCGAGGTGCAGGTTGATAACGGCCCCTGGCAGGAGGCCGCGATCAGGACTCCCCTGTCGCAAACGACATGGGTGCTCTGGCGCTATGACTGGCCGTTCCAGTCCGGCAAGCACAACTTTACGGTGCGCTGTTATGACGGGAGCAGCAGGCCGCAGATCGTCGAGGTGATGCCGCCCGCACCCAGCGGAGCCTCCGGGCTGTTCAGCAAGAGTCAGAAGTTCTGAGGTCATCGGACGGAACAAAGTCGCGAGGTTGTTCAGTCAGGCATGGTCCTCGTTGTTGCAGGCATCGTGCTGCTGGTCGCGAGAAGGGAAAAAAGGCAGAGAAGAGTCAATACTTCCAAATTAAACTCAGGAGGTGGTTGCTATGAACGACAAAAGAAAAGCATACGAAGAAAAGCTTGATGCGCAGTTGAAGGAATGGGGCGCACAGATCGGCCTGCTCAAGGCCAAGGCGGACAATGCCAAGGCCGACGCGAAGATCGAGTATTACAAAACCATCGAGGTCTTGCAGAGCAAGCAGAATGAAGCCAAGGCGAAGCTGAAAGAGTTGAAGACCGCCAGCGATGCGGCATGGGAAGACCTCAAGAAAGGCGCGGAGAAGGCCTGGGCTGACGTGAAGACGGCCTACCACGACGCGAGCTCGAGGTTCAAATGAGCAGGGGCGGGAAAACAGCCGGAAGGACCTAGTGACCAAACCCGTCAACGACGCAAAGGGTTTGAGAAGCCTAAGAACCGGTTGCCCATCGGGTGATTGAGTTCAGGTACGCATAGATTGCCGGACCGATGAGCGCGTGGGCAACGGGCATGAGCAATCCAAAAGGAGGATCATATGTTGTGGACAATCGCCGTGGTACTACTGATTCTGTGGGTGCTGGGCTTGGTGAGCAATTACACGATGGGTGGGTTCATCCATGTTTTGCTGGTGATCGCAATCGTCGTGGTGCTGGTCAGGATCATCCGGGGGGAAAAAGTCTTGTAGTTCGTGGGGGACCCGGGTCTTCAGGGTCAAGTTCTCTCATCTTAAGACCGCCGGCGATGAGGCATGGGAAGACCTGAAGACGGTCGCAGAAAAGCCCGGGCTGAAGGCAAGGCCGTCTTTCGCGATGCGATCTCGTAGTTCAACTGAGCCAGGCTGACGAACTGATCACCTGGCAAGACATTCCTTTCTGTTTAATCAGTGCGCCCGGTCCGACAGGAAAGATTAAACATTGGAGGGGAAAATGGCAGAAGAAGATCGCACAATATTAAGACAATCGGGCATGGGGGCCATTCCCCATGCAAGGAGTGTGACCTTTCGGGTATGGGCGCCGCATGCTGAAAGGGTTTACGTGGTCGGTTCCTTCAATGGCTGGAAGGAAACTTCTCCATCTCTGGCCAGAGAGGAGAACGGATACTGGTCTATTGACGTGCCAGAGGCAAAAATGGGAGACGAGTACCGATATGTGATTCACACGCCAGCTGATTGGAAGCTCCCTCCTCTCTCTCGCATTGATCCTTATGCCAGAAAGGTGACGAACGCAACGGGCAACGGGATCATCTATGGGCCTCAAGCTTTCGATTGGGGTGGTGATACCTTCCAGATGCCCACGGGAAATGAGCTTGTCATTTACGAAATGCACGTCGGTACCTTTCACGTTAAAGAGAAAGGACACATGGGGACGTTTGAAAGTGCCATTGAAAAATTTCCTTACCTTAAAGAACTAGGTATCAATGCTATCGAAGTGATGCCGATCAAGGAATTTGCGGGCGATTTTTCGTGGGGGTACAATCCGTCACATCCTTTTACCATCGCAAGCATTTATGGCGGACCGGATGCTTTTAAGCGATTTGTCAAGTCGGCCCACGATCAAGGGATCGCCATCATCGTAGATGTCGTTTACAACCACTTTGGTCCGGACAATCTTGATCTGTGGCAGTTTGACGGTTGGAGCGAAAATGAGAAGGGTGGGATTTACTTTTACAACGATCACCGCTCGAAAACACCCTGGGGCGATACACGACCTGATTATGGCCGCAGTGAAGTGCGCCAGTATTTACGCGATAACGCTCTCATGTGGTTCGAGGAATATCACGTCGACGGCCTGCGTTGGGACATGATAATCTATATCAGCAGCATTGACGGTAATGAAGGAAATCCGGCTAATGATATTCCCGAAGGCTGGAGCCTGATGCAGTGGATCAATGGGGAAATCCAAAAAAAATTTCCGGGCAAGATCAGCATCGGTGAGAGCATGAGGAATAACCCCTGGGTTACTAAAGATGCGGGAGCGGGCGGCTTAGGCTTCAATGCGCAATGGGATGCCGAATTTGTTCACCCCGTTCGTCAGGCCGTCATCGTACGTGATGATAAAGACCGTGATCTAGGCGAGGTCGTCAAAGCTATCGAGCACCGCTACGACCCGGACGTCTTCAGGCGGGTCATTTATACTGAGTCGCACGACGAGGTTGCGAATGGCCGGGCACGCGTGCCGGAAGAGATATGGCCGGGTAATGTGGACAGCTGGTTTTCCAAGAAGCGTTCCACATTAGGAGCTGCGCTTGTTCTTACTTCGCCTGGCATTCCGATGATTTTTCAAGGACAGGAGTTGCTTGAAGATCGCTGGTTTCAGGATAAGGACCCGATTGATTGGTCTAGAACTGCCGCGGAAAATGGTATTCTCAGCATGTATCGGGACCTGATTGCCCTGCGACGCAACCTCTCAGGCGTAACGCGGGGGTTATGCGGTCAAACCATGCATATCTATCATGTTGACCATGAGGCCAAAGTCATCGCCTTCCATCGTTCGGACAAACAGGGCCCAAAAGATAGCTCCATTGTGGTGGTTAATATGACGAACCAAAATCGCGATGGTTATGTCATCGGTTTTCCGCGAGCAGGGTTGTGGAAGACCCGCTTTAACAGTGACTCCTACAATTATGACCCCCATTTTGCCAACCATCCCACCACTGACGTCGTAACCCGTGCGGAAGGAGCCGACGGGCTGCCCTGCTCCGGCGGAATCGGCATTGGGCCGTACACGGTGGTAATTTTTTCACAGGATGAATAAAATCTCTACAAAGATATCAATTTCCATGTCGGACCACGCTAGCTTTTGCTTTTCAAATGCTATCCTTCCAAAAAGAAGATATTTTCTGCGCTTAAAACCATTCTTTTCCTGCCCCAAAAGCGGCCTGTAAGAAGCAGCATCCGCATCTCGCTTCTCTCCTTCAAGCTATCTTTTGCCTGTCAAAAAGAGCATTCTAAGGCTAAAAATCGACCAGTCTTTCTATTCATTACTTCAAGTTTCAAGTAATTAGCTTGGTCCGACCCCAGTGATGATCCCTCATTTAGGCTATCTGGCCTTGAAAGCCAAATAGAATTATTTTTTAAAATATTCTCGGTAAACTCATTTGCTGATCTGTATTTGTATAGTATGTCCATGCAAATCAACAGTCCAAAGGTTTTGAAATTAATATCTTGCCTATACTCGTATCAACGCGTCGCTATCGAGTCAGGTTATTACTATCCTGATCTACTTTTCCAGCTGTTTTAAAGCAAACTCGCGGATTATTTTGTTTGTTTGAATTTCCTTGAAAAACTTATCATGAGTATAGAGTTCGCCACGTTTCTTGGCTTCTTTTACTACTACCTTATTGACAATAGCAATGGCCTGTTTAAGAACCCTATCTATATTCTTGTCTATGGCCATATTTACGTGTTTCTTCTCAACGATTAACTTGCAGACATTCAATAGATGAAAGATTGCGCGTGAAATGAACGCTTCTTTTTCATTTATGGCTTCTTTGTTTCTTTTCTTCCGTTGGATTTCTTTTTTCATTTTCTCAAGTGGCAGGAAAAGTCTGTATGGCAATAACATCTTTACAGCACTGATCTCGTTTTCTTTGAAAACATCATTGTATTTATCGCCATATACGATTGCCTTCTGATTCTTTGCTTCTGATGGCATATCGTGATAGTAAGCCAAGCAAATCTGTCCCAATAATTCGCCATCAAGCCTTTTCGCCTTAGCCTGCGACTGGTGTTGATTCTTTTTGCGCTCATAATAGTAGCCAATGGCCTTGAATTGTTCTTCGAGTTTTTGTTGTATCCGGTCGTTCGCGTGTAGATCGCGCGATCTAACTGGCGTTTGGCTATTTGTAGTTTCACTAATCTTATCTGTTATATGGTAGTCCTTCTTAGATTCGCATATTCTGACAAGAAGGAGTACGGATTTTATTTTATCTTTATTTTCCTGCGCTGCTTCAAATAGAGCATGTGTTGTTTGGCCACCATTAACAATCTGAAAGTTATTAAGAGTAGCCAACGGGCTTGGTGTGTTCGGCGGATATGAACATTCTTCACAGACAATCGTTATCCCGTTATTTA